>DAOWEP010000010.1 GCA_030638455.1 Gammaproteobacteria bacterium | reverse complement strand
CTCGCACCCACGGGCGAGGTACTTTTTGTATCGACAAAAAGTACCCAAAAAACTCTTCCGACGACTTGCCCTCCGGGTTCCCTGCGCTTCTCACTAGATTCGGGTTCACCAGACAGGCCTTCCATGGCCTGCTGGCTCATACGCGCATCCATGCGCGTACTCTACGAGCTATTCCGAATCTGCTTGCGATGCTCAGCTTCGTCAACGGGGGAACAAGATCAAGAAAATTCAAATTAATCGAGTTTTAGTCATGGATGGCTTTATGCTGCATGTATCTCAAATTCAGTAGCTTTCACGATTGGTTTTACGGATTTATTTTTTCGTTTAAGCTCGACAAATCCGTAATGTTCCATGGTTTTCAGTGTTCTGGACAGGTTGCTGGGTTGACGACCAGTAGCATCAGCAAGCTCTGTTAGAGACTCTGGTTGTATCTCGGCAATCATTTTTAGCAGCGCACGATTGTTGTCACTTAGTACTTCTGCAACTGACTTCATGGAGGGAAACCACACTTTTGGCTCATTCTTTCTGGACTTGTATTCTCCTCGGGCAATAGCAAGCACCCGATTTCTAATATTGTCCTGAGACATAATTCCTATCACTATCTTTTTCATAATTCACCTCTTGTTACTACAATCAATTCATTTCCTTGAGGAGTTTATCTACCTCGACGAAGAAATCAGAAAGCAACTGTTCTGCAGACTCAAAAACATATGCAATGCATCTTCCTGTAAAACGTCCACGCTTTCTTGTTTTGATCGAATGAGCGTTATCAAATCCCAATAGTCGTTTTCCATAACGATCATGCAACGTAAGACAGTATTTGACGCGATGCGGGAATTCCTTTGTCGCTTTTGCAAGTTCTCGGGCTTCAATCTTTATCCAGCATCCGTTCTCCTGAGTCAGAATCTCACCATCAAGATCTAATAAGTAATCCAGTCCTTTATCCTTGCTCATAATAGCTATTCTCTCATACTTATCATCGGCTGATAAGTATATTGCTTAAGGAAAATCATCTTAATATTCACTCGATATGCAACGCCTTGACGTTATAACGTTATAGCGCTATTCTTTAGGGAACAGGAGGTATAGCGATATGAGTGAATTATCAAAAAGATCAACAGTTTACTTTGATGAAGAGATCCACCAGGCTCTGAGAATCAAGGCGGCAACGACTCATCAGTCCGTTTCTGAGGTAGTGAATGAGGCCGTTCGTGTTGCCCTGCGTGAAGATCAGGAAGATCTTAATGCCTTTGCCCAACGGGTAGAAGAGCCGACCTTAAGCTATGAGGAATTGCTGGACGATTTAAAATCACATGGCAAGTTATAGCCTCGCCTTTAAAAAGTCAGTTGCGAAAGATCTTCGAAATATTCCAAATAAAGACGTTAAGCGTATTCTTAAATGTATTGAATTACTACGTGAAAACCCAAGAGCGGATGGTTGTATAAAGCTCTCGGGTCAGGAGCGGTATCGGGTAAGGCAGGGTATCTATCGGATTGTTTATGAGATTAAGGACTCAGAGTTGATTGTTATGGTTGTTAAGGTGGCGCATCGGGGGGATGTTTATAAAGGTGGGTGACTAGTTGTTGTGGGTTTAGTGCTGCGTCCAGCTTCATTAATATTTGATAGTTTTAACGGTGGGTTCTCGCACCCACGGGCGAGGTATTTTTTGTATCGACAAGAAGTACAAAAAAACTCTTCCTATGTATGAGTCAAGAACACAGGTAACAAATATAGTTCAAAAGACATGGGTTACACTTGATTGACAGGAGCGACTATGAGAACGGGTAGTTTTTAGGTATGATACTACGCTGTTATTTTGACCCTATTGATTGTTGGTTGCCATTATTTGCAAGGATATAATTATGAAAACGAGTTCTATTAAACGATATATAATTTCTCTGATTTGCATGCTATTAGCTAGCATCATGTTGACTGGCTGTATTAGTAAGCCTTACCTCGTTAAGCCATCTGATGGATATGCAGGAAATATCTCAATCAAATCGATCGAAGTGTCAAAAGTTTCTGGGGTTAAGTCAGATACGATCATGGCTGCTGTTAAGGCCAAACTAAAAGAGGATGCACGCGATCTACGAGGTTCTAAGCCTGTGGATATGAAAGTCGTACTTGATTATCTTACCGTGCCATTACCCGGCGGAGCTATGACAGCAAAATTAATTGGCTCCAACACCATGCTTAAAGGAACCGTATCAATATTAGATGCTGATCAGGTTGTTGCTAAGTACAATATTACTGCAGAACATAATGAAGGTGGGCTTTTGGGTAAAACCATGGCAATATCATTTGTTGATACACAAAATGCGGTAGTGAATAAATTCTCTCAATTTGCAGTTTACTATCTACAGTAACAACTTATAGAGAAACTATCGTGTTAGGTGGTTTCTCTATAATAAGAGAGGCTGCTAGATTTAAATCAATCGAGTCTGACCCCATTGATTCTTATTTCAAGGACCTCATTCGAGTGCAGTAGGGCTGTAAAGAATGATTAAGTTACCACCTCAACCATTTAAGGTAACGGAAGTAGATGAGACTCACCCGTTAGTCGTAAATGCTTTAAGAGACAGAAAACACTTCGAATTGTGTTGGTGTGGCTCTGGTAAAAAATATAAGAAGTGTCATCGTTTACGGGAACAAGAGACACCCTGTCCGCTTGGCCAGATTCTAAGCCTCCAACAAAAAATATTTTGGCAAAAACGAGGGTGCATGCACCCCCAAGCTTCGCCGACAACCTGTAATGGACGAGTAATAGATTCCCATACAATCCAACGGAAAGGACCATTAGAACGAATCGTGGACGAAACGGGCCATGTGATGCACTTTCAATCCAATTCAACTGATGGTGAACTAGGAGTATCCAAGACAGGTTGGAGAAAGGCTTCCGTTTTCCCCGGTTACTGTGCTGGCCATGACTCTAGCTTGTTCAGTCAGCTAGAAAGAGAACCGTTTACCGGGGAACATAGGCAGTGCGTGCTGCAAGCATTTCGAAACGTGTGCAATGAGCTTTACAGAAAACAAGCACTAATTGAAGTGCTTAAATTTCAACGCCATCTTATGGATCGGGGACGTAATCTTGACGAACAGATCAATACACAGATTTCTTATGCGAAAAGCATAAAAGGGCAAATAAAATCAGTTGAAGAGTTGGAAAGATTACGGGTTAGTTATGAATCAGCAATAATACAGAACGAGCTTGAGACGTTTGTCAGTAAGTGCTATTTCTTCCGTGGAGATTTAGATGTTGTAAGTTCGAGTGTGTTTCAGTGTGAATTCGATTTCGTTGGAAATAAGCTAGTCGATATGTGGGATTTAAGCATTGACGCCGAATCGCTTTCGCATTCGGTTATGAACACTGACGAAGGAGGGGCTATCGTATTTGTTTGGCTGAGAAGCGAAAATGCGCCCAATGCTGTTGTAACAAGTTTTGATAACCTACCGGACGAAGAAAAAGGGGATATCTTTGTGCAGTATTGCTTTTTGAATTGTGAGAACACGTTCTTCGCTGAACGCTGGTGGAAAGGCCTCAGCACTGAGAATCGAGATCAGGTTCAGTGTTTTGCAAATACGTTTTTCTATGAAGGTGGAGAATTCGTTTCAAATAAGGATAGACTTGTAAACTGGTCGTTTAACTAGTATCAATGGGCTCAGATCCGAGCGATTTTGGGCTGGTATACGTTTTCCCTTCACTGTGTATTCATAAACCTTCTTATTTTATGTTTTGCAAACATAATACGCCGGCACTACCGCAACTCCACATGTTTTGTTGGCTCGGGTAAATTTTGTCCAATTTCAACAGAATATCCGTTTTTCCCTTGAGTTTTCAGGCCTTGCCCTTATAAATAGGGTCAGTACAATAAATCATTTTCCGCTTATAAAATTCATAATATAAACAGGAGTTTAGCTAGTCATGAGCGTTGAGGCACATAAAGAAACCCTTGAATTCCAGACAGAGGCTAAGCAGCTTCTGCATTTAATGATCCATTCTCTTTATTCGGAGAAGGAAATTTTCCTGCGTGAGTTGATCTCGAATGGATCGGATGCCTGCGACAAACTGCGGTTTGAGGCGCTGGGTGATGATGCCCTGTATGAAGATGATTCTGAGCTTAAGCTGCATGTCGATTTTGATAAGGATAAGGGCACGATCACGATTACCGATAACGGTATCGGTATGAACCGTGAAGAGGTGATGGAAAATATCGGTACTATTGCCAAGTCGGGTACGAAGAAGTTTTTTGAATCTTTAACGGGTGATCAGGCTAAGGATGCCGCCATGATCGGTCAGTTCGGGGTTGGTTTTTATTCTTCATTTATTGTGGCCGACAAGGTCATCATTACCACCCGTCGGGCAGGTCTTGGTGCTGAGCATGGTGTATGTTGGGAGTCAAATGGCGAGGGCGCTTATTCGCTTGAGAATGTAGAAAAATCATCTCGTGGTACTGAGGTGGTTCTGCATCTAAAGAAAGAGGAAGAAGAGTTCCTCGAAGATTTCCGAATCCGTAATATCATCAAGAAATATTCGGACCATATCGGGCTTCCGATTATGATGAAGTCTACCGATGAAGAAAAGAAAGGAGAAGAAGAGGCGGTAAACCAGGCATCGGCATTGTGGGTACGTGCCAAGAAAGATGTTACCGATGAAGAATACACGGAGTTTTACAAGCATATTGCACATGATTTTGAAGGCCCACAGAGCTGGTTGCATAACCATGTAGAAGGAACCCAGGCCTATAAAACACTATTTTATATTCCCAAGCGCGCACCGTTTGATCTGTGGGATCGTGAGAAACGCCACGGCATCAAGCTCTATGTGAAGCGTGTATTCATTATGGATGATGCAGAACACTTGATGCCGCAGTACCTGCGCTTTGTTCGCGGGGTGGTGGATTCTGATGATCTACCTTTGAACGTATCGCGCGAGATCCTTCAGCATAACAAGGTGATTGACAAGATTCGTTCCGGCTCGATCAAGAAGATCCTGTCGCACCTGGCGAAGGTTGCGAAGAATGACAAGGAAGCCTACGCAGAATTCTGGAAGAACTTCGGTGCCGTGATGAAAGAAGGCCCGGCTGAAGATTTTGCTAATAAGGAAGCCATCGCCAAGTTGTTGCGCTTCTCTTCTACACATACAGACAGTGAAACGCAGGATGTTTCGTTAGAAGACTATGTTTCACGTATGAAAGAAGGGCAGAAAAAGATTTACTACATTACGGCAGACAGTTTTACCGCAGCCAAGAACAGCCCGCATCTTGAAGCGTTCCGTAAAAAGGAAATCGAAGTATTGATTCTGAGTGAGCGGGTAGATGAATGGATGGTGTCCCATTTCAATGAATTTGATGGTACGCCATTGCAGTCTGTTTCCAAGGGTGATCTTGATCTGGGTGAGCTTGAGGACAAGGAAGACAAGAAGAAAGAAAAGAAAACGAATAAGGAATATAAAGACCTGCTGGAAAGGATGCAAAAAGAGCTGGAAGGCAAGGCTAAAGAAGTGCGTGTTAGTCATCGGTTGACCAATTCACCTTCCTGTCTGGTGGTTGAAGAAGATGAGATGGCCGTAAATCTTCAGAATATACTCAAGCAGGCAGGGCAGGCAGTACCTACTGTTCAGCCAATACTTGAGATCAACTCAGACCATACACTGGTGCAGCAATTAAAAGATGAGCAGGATGATGAGCGCTTTTCTAACTGGACAAGCCTGTTATTTGATCAGGCCCTGTTAAGTGAGGGAGGCCAACTGGAAGATCCGGCTGCTTTTGTAAGCCGCATGAATGATTTGTTGCTATATTTAAGTAAATAATTATATTTGGATTCTCTGATTACGTCATTCCGGCGCATGATGCCAAAGCCGGAGTGACGACAGGTAATTGATCAGTGTTTTCTTAAAAAGAATAACTACCCAATGGTATCAGTAACAGGGAAGCACATATGTTCAATAATAATGAGAAGAAACGAAGATTAACGGACAATATCCATAAATCCCAAAGCATCCTGAGTGAGAGCTCGATTTTAACGGGCACGCTTGCGGGTGATAGTGATTATGTAATATACGGTAGCATTGATGGTACGTGTGATCTTGCAGGCACCTTGATGCTTCAGAAACCTGGAAAGTGGACGGGGAATATTACAGCTGGGAATGTTGTGATAGCAGGTAAGGTAGATGGGGATGTACAGGCCAGGGATAAACTGGAGCTTACTGCCACAGCAAGGATTGCCGGAAACATTACCGGTCAAACTATTGCGATCGCAGAAGGTGCAGTGGTTGAGGGAAATGTTAGCATGACCGGGAAGGGGGGCGTCTCATATTTTGAGGATCGTCGTACTGGACCTGCCAATGTCGGAGAGTGAAAAGTTAAGGATTGATAAATGGCTGTGGGCTGCCCGGTTTTTCAAGACACGTTCACTTGCAGCCACTGCGGTGGCGGGTGGAAAGGTTCATATCAATAATCAGCGCGTAAAAAGTTCTTACCTTATAAGTTTGGGGGATGAAATAAGGATAAGAAAGGGACAGGAAGAGTTTGTTGTGCATGTGCAGGAGGTCTTTCCAAAAAGACGTGCAGCAAAAGAAGCTCAAAATATGTATGAAGAAACGTCTGAGAGCATAGAAGCCAGAAAGGAAATGTCCAGTCAGATGAAATTAATGGCGCAGCAGTCACCCCATGCAAAGCGCAGGCCAAATAAAAAAGAAAGGCGGCATATTATTCAGTTTATAAGGAAAAGTTAGATCTGCATTTATAATTAGATTTCAAAGAAAGGCACCGCCCTTGTCACTTCCTATCACACCATTATTAACCGTTGATATTATTATTGAGCTTGCAGACAAACCTGCGGGCACAGTTTTGTTGATTGAAAGAAAAAATCCACCCCATGGCTGGGCATTGCCCGGTGGTTTTGTTGATGTTGGCGAGACCGTGGAGCAGGCCGCTGTTCGTGAAGCTCGCGAGGAAACCGGGCTTGATGTCTCACTTAAAAGATTATTGGGGGTCTATTCAGACCCATCCCGAGACAGCCGCATGCATACCGTCAGTATTGTGTATGTTGCTGAGGCAAGAGGTGAGCCTTTAGCGGGGGATGATGCAAAAAATGCACAGTGCTTTGAAATGGGTAAATTGCCTGATCTTGCCTTTGACCATCAACAGATACTTTCAGATTATCAGGATTCCCTGAATTAGAAACAGGAATGATGGAATTCCTGTTTTTCTAGCGATTATCTGTATTCAATATCCACAGTAAGAATATGTTCCTTTTTTCATTTCGGTTTCTGGTATTCTAGTATCTTCAGAAAAACGCACTCACAAAGCATTTTAGCGTTATTGTATTTTTAGTGGAGGGGCAATGCGGCCAGCACAGTTATTAACCATTCTGGAACAGGAATTCCTGAGTACACACAGTGGACACCATACCCCGGTGATGTTGTGGGGGCCGCCTGGTGTTGGAAAATCACAAATGGTTGCACAGGTGGCGGCTAAACATTCAGTCCCGGTTGTGGATATACGTTTGTCCCAGATGGAGCCGAGTGATCTTCGTGGTATTCCTTTTCGCTCAGATGAATTTGTTGAGTGGGCGATTCCAGCGATGTTGCCAGACAGCAAAAAGCATGGGTCGTCAGGGATATTGTTTATGGATGAAATCACCTCTGCGCCACCCAGTGTTTCCGCAGCTGCTTATCAATTAATTCTGGATCGGAAGTTGGGAGAATATCGTGTCCCTGATGGATGGGCGATCGTTGCGGCTGGTAACCGTCAGGGTGATCGCGGTGTGACTTACAGTATGCCCTCACCACTTGCAAACCGTTTCTCACATTTTGAGGTGGATGTAAATCTGGATGACTGGGTGAGTTGGGCATACGCAAATGGTATTGATGAACGCATTATTGGTTTTCTGAGGTTTCGTCCTGAGTTGTTATTTGATTTTGACCCGGCGCATAATCCTGTGGCGTTCCCCTCTCCTCGTTCATGGGAGTTTGCACACAGGGCATTGCAGAAGTTTGGCGACAATTCCGGATTGTTGCTGGGCACGCTTCAGGCCTGCGTAGGTCCTGCTGCTGGAATAGAGCTCTCCGCATTTGTTGAAAACCTGGATAAGATGCCTGATCTCGATGCTATTGTTCGTGGTGAAAAGGTTTCTGTGCCTGATGAAGTAGATCTGCAATATGCGGTGGCCTCTGCCCTGGTTGGCCGTGCCATCAAGTCAAAAAATAATGCTGGATCATCAGATACAGCTAATTCAACTATCGGCAATATCCTGGACTTTGCGGGAACATTCCCACAAAGAGAGATGGGCGTGATGCTGGTATCTGATATGCATCGTGCCATTGGGCAGGACCTGTTTTCTGTACCCCAGTTTTCAGTTTGGGCCAAGTCTATTGCGGATGTAATGCTATATCAGCAGTAGTTTTTTTATCGGTTCACATAGATTCTTTTATGTCAGAAGAAATTGAAACCAAGCTAAGCGCAGCGCGTACGCGCCTGATTCTGGAAAAACCTTTTCTAGGTGCATTGGTAATGCGTTTGCCCATGGTCGAGGCTGATCCAGCATGGTGCAAAAGTACAGGAACGGATGCGCGTAACTTTTATTTCAATGCTGACTATATTCAGGAGTTAAGTCTGGAGCAGACACAGTTTGTTCTTTCTCATGAGGCATTGCATTGTGCGCTTTCACATTTTTCCCGTCGGCATCACCGTGTCAAGCATCGCTGGGATCTAGCCTGTGATCTGGCAATCAATCCTATTCTGGTAAAAGATGGTCTGGTGCCTTCATTAGATGCTTTTATTATGGATGAATATGAAGGCATGACGGCAGAGGAAATTTATCCAATGCTCGATGAACTGGAAGACCAGGAGACGATGGACCACCATCTTTACGATGAAGCAAACCAGGACGAACGGGGAGATAACTCTCAGGACAATTTACAGAACGAACAACAGAACGAACAACAAAAAGATCCTCAAACAGATCCAGATAAAGGCGAGCAATCAGGTAAGCAGCAACAGGAGAATGATGGGGGCCAGCCAGATAAGGTTGAAATGGATGAAAAGCAAGGAGGTGCACCACAACCCAGACCATTAAATTCAGATGAAATGGAGCAGCTTTCCGTACAATGGCGACAAAGGATGGCAGGTGCTGCACAACAAGCAATGCAGGCAGGGAAAATGGGTGGAGCCTTAGCCAGATTGGTTGATCATTTACTTCAGCCCCAGTTGCCATGGCGTATGTTACTGGCCAGGTATATGACCGCTACGGCAAGAAATGATTACAACTATACTCGCCCCTCAAGGCGTGAAGGAAACGCGATTTTACCGAGTATGCGTAGTTCCCAGGTGGATGTGGTTGTAGTTGTAGATACCAGTGGTTCAATCGGACATTCAGAAATCAATGAATTTATGTCAGAGGTGAATTCGATAAAAGGACAGGTATGTGCGCGCATTACACTGCATGGATGTGATGATCACCTGTCAGAAGCAGGGCCCTGGGAATATGAAGCATGGGATGAATTCACGTTACCAAAGGACCTTGTGGGTGGAGGTGGAACCAGTTTCTTGCCAGTATTTAAATGGCTGGATCAGGAAGGCAGAAGACCGGATTTATTGATCTACTTTACTGATGCGGAAGGATTATTTCCCGAACAGGAGCCAGAATACCCGGTAATCTGGCTCATAAAAGGTAAAGCCGCGGCCCCCTGGGGTCAGCGTATCCAGTTGAATTAAAAGATAAATATTCGCGTGTATTTGTGAGCCTTGTCTGGGAAAATGGGCTCCTTCTGGTCTAGTCTTTGTAATACATGCTAAAGTTTAAAACTTTATAGGGGGCAAGAAAACGGACATGAATGACACAAATGTCACCACAATAGCTTCTTCTGTTGAGGAGTTTCTATCATGTCATGCTATCCACTATGACATTCTCTCCCATGTTCCTACGCAAAGTCTTGAACAGGCTGCCTCAAGGTTAAGAATCTCACCCTACGAATTTGCCCGGGCAGTCGTCTTAAGTGATGGTGATGAAGCCTGTATGGCCGTTCTGCCACTAAACTATATTCTTGATTTTTCAGCCTTGTATGAAATTACTGGCCGTAACTACAAACCTGCTCCAGTAAAAATTATTAGACGTATATTTAAGGACTGCGAGTCAGGGGCAATACCACCGCTGGGAATGGCATATGGATTGAAGACGATTGTAGATAACAGTTTGTACAGGACAGATAATGTTATTTTTGAGGCGGGACGTCACAATAGCCTGGTAAGAATTAATCGTAAAGGGTTTTTAAAATTGACAAGCCAGGCCAAACATACAAATTTTGCCAAACCGGAGTCCAGTCTTAAACAAGATGAGGCAAATGGGCAATCAGATCTATTAACGCATGGGGATGAAGGGGCATCGATCCATGATTTTGCGCCATATGAAAAAATGAACGCATTATTAAAGGATCTATATGAGATACCGGCTTTGCCCGATAACGCCAGAAAGCTACTTGAATTACGTAGCCACCCTGACACATCAGAAAATGATCTTTTAAGTATGATAGAGAGAGAAACAGATATTGCAGAAAAGCTGTTGCAATATGCCAGGTCTCCTTTTTTTGCGTATGAGGGAAAGATCGATACAGTAAAAGATGCTATATCCAGAGTGTTGGGCTTTGATATGGCGTTAAGTATGGCAGTGGGGTTGTGTGCGATGAAATCATTTCAAAGTACATCTGATGGCCCGTTAGGCCTGAACGCATTGTGGAAGCATTCAGTTTATTCGGCGATATTAGCGAAACGATTGTCAGGCATGATTTCAAATGAGCATAATCTAAAGCCAGATGTGGTTTATATGGCAGCTCTTATGCATAATTTTGGGCTTTTACTGTTTGGCCACCTGTTTCAATCCGAATTCTTTCTGTTGAATAGAATGGTTTCTGTTAATCCTGAAATTCCGGTAGTTGAACTGGAGCACAAGATCCTTGCAATGGGCAGGGCAAGAGAGGTTTTACATATAGGGCATTCTACGGCAGGATCCTGTTTGATGCAGAAGTGGGGTATGCCTGAAGAGGTAATCATTGCCATTCGTGAACACCATAATGTGGATTATCATGGACCGTATGAGGAATACGCAAAATTTATTCTGATTATTGATCGATTGTTAAAGCGCTATCATCTAGGGGATGCATGTAATATATCTTTGCCAAAATCTGTTATGGATTATCTTGGTTTAGATGAAGACCAGGCAGTCTCGGTGCTGGAAGAGTTGATCGAGGAATGTGAAGATCTGGGTGACCTGTGCGAACCTTGTCTAGCCTGAAGCCGTTGTTGAACGATCTCCTCTAGAGATTGAGTTGACGGCGGGGCTAATGAAAAACAATCAAGTACCTGGTCTTGATGCCTGGTTTTAATAGGTCAGGGGCCTCTACCGTAAATATTATTTCATGTCAGTCACTATCCCTTGATCGCTGGAAAATTGGTTCCAGGGTAAAAACATGACTAAGATAGTAAGTTAATATTTATTATAGCCATATTCTTCGGTACTTAAAAAATACAATAATTAACAGTAGTTTATTATTGATAATGCTGATATTCATGCTCAATGTCTTTGTATTTTAGTATTGATGATGTAAAGATTAATTCTAATTATCAGGTAGTTTAAGGCAGCTATTTACAGGGTGGCCCTGTATAATCACTAATAAATAATGTGGTTTTTAATTTATCACTCTTCACAGGGAAACGATTGAAGTGCATGGAAAGTTAATGCAAATCAGGCATAGAAGCTTTCTGAAATGAAGTAGGAGTATCTAAGTGGATCTGGGTAGCATTGAAAATAAGAATGTTGGTCATGCTAACAGTACTAGTATGCAAAAGGTGTTGCATATACTTGGAGTCATTAGAAGTCTGCCTTCCGGAACCCTGATTCATCAGCAGATTGAGCAGATATTACTTGAATATGACAACCAGCAAATACATGTAGAACATGTGTATGTAAGGCTGCTTCAAGCCTTACTGGATATTTTCCAGTCCAGGATACCGGAAGAATCATCCCTTATTATCCGTCTTAAATTATTGCAGGCTCGTTTGCAGCCGCCCTTGTTAATGCATGATATTGGTGCATTGGAAAGCGAGTATAAAAAGTGTCTGACTGAAGTAGTTCAGATGCTAGGGAGCCCTGCAAGCAGGGTGGGTGGTGCAGCTCATACTGAGGTTCTGGAAAGGGGGCAAGGTTTAGGATCAATAGAAACCTTATCCGAAATATTGATGGAGGATGACGAAACTGCTATTTCCCATGAGTTTGAGAGTAAGTTCTCAGATTCCACATCTATCAAGGGTGTGCTTGAGGTAAAGGACAAAAGCGGCCAGGAGATTAGCGAGTTACGTGACACATTGTCCCATAAGCTTAGGGAGGCGGTGCAGCAAAACCAGGATTTTTGTGTAATGCTGGATCTGACTATGAGTGAGTTGCAGCAGGCAAACAAGATTCTTGATATTAATGAATTGAAGCAGCAACTGACTCATCATGCTGGACGGCTGTATACCAACAGCCAGCGAATTGTTGAGGCTCTTGAGGGGGCGGATCAGTTTCTTGGGAATGTTGAAGTAGATTACAAGCAGCTGGATGAGGAGTTAAGCCGAGCGCGGTTATTGAGTATGACAGATTATCTGACCGAGCTACCAAACAGGCGTGCATTTCTGGGTAAGCTTGAAAATGAAGTAGGCAGGATTCGTCGTCATAATCAGCCTTTGACGCTTGCAATTATCGATCTTGATAAATTTAAATCCATTAATGATCAACATGGTCATGCTGTAGGAGATGAAGTCCTGCGTTGTTATGCAAGTGAAGTATTTTCGATATTTAGGCAATACGACATGGTCGCGCGATTTGGTGGAGAGGAATTTGCCGTATTATTGCCAAATACAGATAAGGAAGGTGCTTTGCGTGCAATGAAAAAGGTTAAGGCCAGGGTTGGTCAGATTACCTGTGATGTAAACGGCCAGTCAATCCCGATCCCCACTTTTTCTGCCGGGTTGGCTGTATATAATGAAGGTGAGACGCTGGGTGCCTATATTGAAAGGGCAGATCAGGCTATGTACAGGGCCAAATCTCTTGGTCGGGATCGAGTAGAATTTGATAATGGATGATGATAAAACGGGATTAAGATAGACCTGTTTTCTATATTTTTGTAAAAGTCTGGCGGTGCAGTACTCTTGTTAATAAAACATCTGTATTATGCGTACAATCGGGACATTCCTTTCAAGCGGTCATTTAATTTCAATTTCTTGTTTCATACCTAACATAAGTTCAGATAATATAAGTTAAAGTATTATAAGTTTATATAACATGAGGAAAATATTGTGGCTAGCGTAGAGCTGACTAAAGATAATTTTGATGAGATTATCGGCAACAACAGTTTTGTGATGATTGATTTTTGGGCCCCCTGGTGTGGTCCATGTAAAAACTTTGCGCCTGTTTACGAAAAGGTGTCAGAAGAACATGAAGACATTGTGTTTGCCAAGGTTAATACTGAAGTGGAGCAGGAGTTGGCAGGACACTTCCAAATCCGCTCTATACCTACGCTGATGATTTTCCGTGAGCAGGTTATTATATTTACCCAGCCGGGTATGTTACCTGAAGAGGCTTTGGGTGAGTTGATTGGGAAAGCCAGGGAGCTGGATATGGATCAGGTGCGCAAGGATATAGAAGAATCACAACAGTCGCAAAGCAGTAACTAGTGACTAGTAGCTAGGATTCAGGAAATAATATGGCATAAGCGTATACTTTTTTCCTGTCACCTGGTTTTATATCAGGCCATGGAATGGCTGCACTTCAACATATTCTCCTGCTTTTACGCCATCACATTCTGCCGGTAGAATAATAAGGCAGTTAGCATTACTCATTGAAGTGAGAATATGCGAACCTTGTGCGCCCGATGAGCTAACAACCATATTTCCGTCTTGATCGTATTGCAGTATGCCCCTCTGATATTCCAGCCTCCCCGGTTTCTTTCGTAGCTCATTTGCGCAGCGCACCTTAAAGCTAATGTTGTCTGTTTTACTTTCGCCAGCTAAACGTCTTAATGCAGGCTGTACAAACTGATAGAAAGTGACCATTGAGGAAACCGGGTTTCCCGGAAGACCGAAAAAGAAGGCGTTGTTTATAGAACCTATAGCCAATGGTTTGCCTGGTTTGATGGCTACTCGCCAGAAGTTTATTTCGCCGATTTCCTCCAGAACATCTTTAATAAAATCAGCTTCGCCAACAGATACGCCGCCAGTTGTGATGATGGCATCAACAGATTCTGTTTCTGTCAATGAGAGAAAGGTCTTTCGGATATCTTCTCTGTTATCATTAATGATGCCTAAATCAAGCAGCTCAACCCCCATCTGATGCAGCATTCCATAAAGTGTGTATCGGTTACTGTCATAAATCTGACCTTCCTCTAACGATTCGCCAGCATCTTTTAATTCGTCACCGGTTGAGAAGAAGGCAACCTTGATAGGCCGGAATACTTTTATTTCTGCTATGCCGAGTGACGCGAGTATTCCGAGTTCGGCGGCCCCTATCACCGTTCCTGTGGTGAGGACAGTCTGGCCTATGTGCATGTCCTCTCCCGCGCACCTTTTGTTCTGACCCGGTTTGTATCCGGAAGGTATCGTAATCGTTTTACCTTCACGTTCGACATGTTCCTGCATGATGACTGTGTTGGTTCCTTTTGGGATCATTGCGCCTGTCATGATCCGTATGCATTTTCCCTGCTTTACTTCTCCTTCAAAGGGTCTCCCGGCAAAGGATTCCCCAACGAGTTGTAGCTTGCAGGATCCCGAGTCAGGCAAGTCAGAACTCGCTACAGCATACCCATCCATGGCTGAATTATCATAGGGAGGAATATTTATGCTGGATTGAATATCTTCACCAAGTACACGATTAAGCGAGCTACGGATGTCGACTTGTTCGTGTCTCTCAATTGGCTTTATGGCATCCAGTATCTTTTCTTTGGCTTCGTTAACCGTGAGGAGATTACTTGCGTTATCACAAGATTGCTTGCCTGCTATTGTAGTGTTCATAGGGTTACCCATTGAATGGCTTTATTAATATGTTAAGTATTAAAATAAATTCGACTATTATATAGACCTTTGATCTCTTTAGGGAGGTGGGGTCTGGAAGAAGGTTGAAATAATAAAATTTGCTATTTCCTCTGGCTGGTTAATATCAAGTACAGGCAAGTCGTCCGGTGTTAATGGCACTTCATCGCTGGCAATTGCAATAATGGAATCATCGTTTGGGTAGAATAAAGGATTATTCAGTTCAGTACGGTGTAATTCAATCTTCGGGAAATCACCTTTTTTATAGCCTTCAATCAAGGCAATATCCAGCAAGTCTGAATCCAGTCTTGAGACCATATCATCCAGTGAAAGCTGAGTATCTTGTTCATTTTCTGTGATTAACGCCCATCTGGAATTAGAGGCAAGCAGGGTTTGGGTGGCACCGGATTTCCGTAATCTAAAGCTGTCTTTTCCGGGCTGATCAATTTCAACTTGATGATGGGTGTACTTTATTATGCCAACCCTGAGTCCCTTGTCTTTCAGAACAGGAATAAGCTTTACCAGTAAAGTTGTTTTTCCAGTGCCGCTATATGCAACAAAGCCCAGTACAGGAAGAGTAGATTTAGTTGGCATGGTCAGGGTTCGACATCATCTGTTCCAGTTGTAATTTGTCTTCTGGAGTATTCATATTAAAAAACATATTTCCGCAGCTGGAAAAATTAACAGTGGATGGTTCTTGTTTTAATATCCAGTCAGCCGCTTTTCTATGGCCTTGTTCAAGGTAGTCCTGAAGGCTTGATGCAAAAGAGCAGGATACCAATGCAA
This sequence comes from Gammaproteobacteria bacterium, assembly GCA_030638455.1. GTDB lineage: Bacteria > Pseudomonadota > Gammaproteobacteria > DAOWEP01 > DAOWEP01 > DAOWEP01. The sequence goes on along the minus strand of DAOWEP010000010.1, from coordinate 4,924 downwards.
AAACCGGTTGTATTAAACCTTCTTCCTGGGCCACACATATTTTATTGCTGTTATCTGTTAATGCAGTATACATTCTCTGTGCATAGTCCAATGGTAAAAAGGGGGAATCACATGGGGCGGTTAGAATGTACTCGGTATCAGCATGTTGCATTGCACTTAAGAGCCCGGATAATGGCCCATAAAATTCATCTGTAGCATCCTTTATTACTGCGTAGCCGTATTTTCCGTATTCAGTAGAGTTTCTGTTTGCGCTAATCAGAATCGAATTGACCTGTGGTTCCATGCGCCTGATAACATAAGCAACTAAAGGGTTCCCGGCGATATCAGTCAGTCCTTTGTCTTTTTCACCCATACGGCTGGATTTACCTCCAGCCAGAATGACTCCTGTAGTGTTGGTAAGCATGATTAGGTGGTCTATTATTTACTATATAATGTCGGTATTAAAATCTGGCATTATGATGCTGTTGTAATGCCCATGCAGTTTGGCGATTGACAAAATAATTACAATAAAGTGGAAAGTAATAATATGGCCAGTGCTGCCAGACAATCAAGTTTTAATAAGCTGGATATCATAAACCAGGGCATAATCGAAGATTTTACTGACACACTATGGATGGAATACGGGCTTAGCAAGAATACGCTGAGTTCATACAGGGCAGATTTGTCGGGATTTGCCTTGTGGCTGGAAAAGCAGGGCAGCCATCTTTCCATAGCGCAACGTACGCACCTGCTGGACTACCTTGCCAGGCGTATACAGAAAGGAAGTCAACCGCGCTCAACCGCACGATTGTTATCCAGTCTGCGTCGTTTTTACCAGCATCTCGTACGTGAAGGACTCATTGAAGAAGACCCAAGTGCGCGTATTGATGCTCCTAAACTTGGGCGATCACTACCGCAGTCACTCACTGAGGATGAAGTAGAGAAGTTGCTGGAGCAGCCAGATGCAAGTACTGCACAAGGGCTAAGAGACCGGACAATGCTGGAAATCCTCTATGCTACTGGTTTGCGAGTTTCGGAATTGATCCAGCTTCGGGTTGAGCAATTAAACCTGAGACAAGGAGTGGTGCGTGTTACCGGGAAGGGGGGTAAGGATCGTCTGGTGCCCATGGGAGAAGAGTCTATCGCCTGGGTAAACACATATATGGGAGATGCGAGGCATGTCTTGCTGGGTGATGTGCAAAGCGATATTTTATTTCCTGCAAGAAAGGGGAGTGCGATGACGCGACAGACCTTCTGGTACATGATCAAACGATATTCTCTTAAGGCCGGGATTAAAAAATCACTTTCTCCACATACGTTGCGACATGCTTTTGCAACGCATCTTATAAATCATGGAGCAGACTTGAGGGTGGTGCAAATGTTGCTGGGTCACAGTGATCTTTCGACAACTCAGATATATACACATGTTGCAAGGGAGCGCCTGAAGAAGATGCATGAGCAGCACCATCCAAGAGGGTAAGCATCAATTCAACCGCAGGACTAATCAGAAGTTCCTTACGTGTATCCCCAGAGCGTATGCAGGTTAAATAACAGTGGTTCACTGACGGAAACCACTTCATTTATAGCATACAGTTCACTATTGCAATCTCTGCGAACTGGATCCTCTGTGAGTGCACCCCCAGATCCGGTCAAACTGATTACAATTGGCCACATGGATTCCTTTCCGCGTTCAACCACTACAGCAGTTTCGCCATTTCTCAGGGTGACATAGGTTCCAGGAGGGAATACACCCAGTTCCTTGATAAAGGTTAGGGTAAGTTTCTCATCAAATAGTTTGTTCTTTTGCAGAAAGAATTCTTTCAGGGCATCCTTGGATCTTAATGATTGCCTGTAACTTCGTGATGAAACCATCGCCGCATAGCGGTCGGCAATCGCAATGATCTGTGCTCCCTCAATTATCGCGGATCTATCGAGTTTATCAGGATATCCACTGCGGTCTATTCTTTCATGATGCTGTTTGATTATTTGTAACAGATCTGGGTTATCTATCCCGGCCTCTTTGAGCATCCTGACTGACTCCTCGGGATGCATCTGGATGCGTTCTCGCTGGTCATCGGTAATTGGCGTGGGCTGATGGTGTAATATTTCCTGGAGATCCAGCATGCCCAGGTTTGCAGTCAGCGCAGCAGCGACGATGGGTATCCTTTTTTCAATATCATATCCGACGCTTTTAGCGATTAATTCACTAAGAATAGCGCCATGCAAGGGGTGGCAAATAGTGTATGGATGATTGTGGCATAGATGCACTGCACCAAGGGCAGCATCAGCATCTTTTTCACAAAGGTCCTGGAAGTCGGTGCAAAACTCCTGTAACTCTTTATAAGTAATCCCTGTTTGTTGAACTATTCTTGAGAAAATCTCTGTTATCCTGTGTGCAAGGTCATCAAAGATTTCGAATGGGTTAGACTCTCCAGTTACGGGTTCTCGTTCAACCGATGTTGGCTCAGCAACCTCTAACTCGTCACGATACATGCCTCGTTCCAGTAATACGTTCAACTGGTGGTTACTGGTGACCATACTGCCTTTCTGCAGTAGCAAGGTGCCCTTGCCGTCATATATTGACCAGGGAATGGTCTTGCCAATTAAAATTTCTTTGCCCGATATCTTAATGGTGGACATTATTTTGTATGCTCCTGATTAATAAGCATAATATCTTATTAATAAAATGGTATTAGTTGAGCTTCATGACAGAAGTCTCTGTTTTCTATATCTTAAATATCGTCAAATACTCGAATATCTTGAAAATAATTATAAAAAAAATACTTTAATAATTTCATTGGCTTATGTGTATAATGTGGATTATTTTATACAACCTCCCTATTGTACGGGTTGTTACGGTGCGTGATGAACCTCTCAGGTATGCCAATGTCCAATTGTTTGGCTGGCGCGGGAATATCTGTTCGTCATAATTTGATATGGCCTCAATTAAATTGGGGCAGGTTTTGAGACCATGTTTTAATGAAAGTAGAGTGATGTAAAGGAAACCGAAATGCGTAAAATTTTGATGTCATTATTTGTTGTCGTGGTGTTACAGAGTGTGCAGGTAGTTGCAGAAGATAAACCAGAAATTGATAAAGAACTTTATAAAAACCTTAAGATTGCCTTACAACTGCTCATTCCAGGATCAGAGCCAGATAAAATCTCACGTTCACCCATACCGGGACTGGTAGAGGTCGTCATAGGTCCGCGTTTGCTTTACTTTAGTGAAGACGGACAGTTTCTGATTAATGGACATATCATTGATATAAAGAATCAAAAGGATATTACAGAACCAAGAATTGCAGAGGCAAGGAAAGGTGTTCTGGAAAGAATGGATGAAAAAGAGATGATTGTTTTCCCTTCTCAGAACCCAAAGCATACGATTACGGTGTTTACCGATGTTGATTGCGGCTATTGCAGAAAACTGCATGGACAGATGGATGATTATAATAAGCGTGGAATAAGCATTCGGTATTTGCTTTGGCCCAGGTCACCGATAGGTACACCTAGCTATAAAAAGGCAGTATCCGTCTGGTGTGCTGAGGACAGGAAGAAGGCATTAACCAATGCCAAGGGAGGGAGAGATGTTGAATCTAAGGAATGTGCGAGTCCGATAAGCAGTAATATCCAGTTAGGCAAGATGATGGGGGTAAGTGGAACCCCTTTTATTGTGTTGGGTAATGGTGAAATGATTCGCGGGTATATGCCCCCAGCGCAACTGATCCAGGCACTGGAGAACACAGGTAGCTAACATAGGTTATTTAATACAAAGCCTTGTAGGTATTTCATAGAAGAAATGGCTGAATCTAATGGTTCGGCTATTTTTTTGTGATTTATTAAAATATTAAATAGTGATTTCATTTCTATCCCTGTACCCTGTATCTATGTGAACGTGCTCATGCAGTTGTCACAACTGAACGTATATCATCAAACTAAATCCTTCAATGCAGGCATGCAGGAGTACTAGTGGCGATTACCTGTGAATCGGTTGACCATGCTTTCTTCAGCAATATCATGGAAGATAATGGAACGCTTGTTACTACTGGAAAACGGCTGGCAAATTATTTCCGACAACAATCTGAAACAGAAGCCCTTACCGCGTATAAAAGTGCAGCGCATAAAAGTGTCTGGGTTACACCCGATGTGCTTCCCTGGTCTGGCTGGATACAAAGATTATGGGAAGAGGCCTGTATTTCAGGAAGTATTGAGGTGGCAGGGCAAGTTCTGTCTGGTGCGCAACAGGCATTTCTGTGGGAACAGATAGTAGCTAACAGTACAGAAGGCGAGAGCTTGTTGCAGGTCAGTGGTGCTGCGCGCGATGCTATGAAGGCCTGGGCAACAATGCAATCATGGGCAATAGCGCTGGATGATAAAGGCTTTTTATACAACGATGATTCCCGGGTGTTCAGGAGTTGGGCCAGAAAATTTCAGAGAGAATGCAGGCAGCAGGGTTGGGTTCCAGTTGAGTCATTACCTGATTTATTGTCCGAATCAATAGAATCAGGAAATTTATCAGTATCTAACAGAATATTTATCACGGGCTTTGATGAATATACACCTCAGCAGCAGCGTTTTATTGAAGCATTAAAAAATACAGGTACAGATGTACGGTGGATAGAGATTGAAGAAGACAGTGAAACTGTAGTTCGTATTGCGTGCAAAGATGTCCTGGATGAAGCAAAGCTCGTAGCGCGTTGGACGCGACAGCGTCTTGAAGTCGGGCCTGACTCGAAAATAGGAATAGTAGTACCGGATCTTGCCTCGGAACGTAGCAGGGTGCTTGGCTCACTTGATGAAATATTGTCTCCGGGTGCGTGGTCTCCACAAGCAACTCGATCATGCACTGTATCTAATGTTTCTCTTGGACTTCCGTTGAAAGACTATCCGGTTATTCGAACAGCACTTTATCTACTGTATTTTATTTCCGATCCACTTCCGCTTAATG
>DAOWEP010000093.1 GCA_030638455.1 Gammaproteobacteria bacterium | reverse complement strand
TGGTGTCTGCGGCATTACAAAAAGGACAACGCATAGTTCAGTCTCGGTTATCAAGTTTCAGGAAGAACTTCTCTCTTCCATTTATTATAATTACTGATATACAGGAAACCTTTTACACAACTCAAGAACTTTTCCCTTTACCTTATCAATCATAGCTGTATCTTCAACATTATCCATAATGTCACACATCCAGTTTGTCAGTTCACTGATTTCTGCTTCTTTAAATCCCCTTGTCGTTACCGCCGGTGTGCCCACACGGATACCACTGGTCACAAATGGCGATTGCGGATCATTGGGGACCGCATTTTTGTTCACGGTAATATTGGCGCTACCCAGGGCAGCATCAACGGCCTTGCCCGTAATACCTCTTTCGATCAAGTCTACCAGAAACAGGTGATCATCTGTGCCGCCAGACACCACCTTGTATCCACGTTCAATAAATATACCCGCCATGGTTCTGGCATTATCCAGGACCTGTTGCTGGTACACCTTGAACTCCGGCTGCAAGGCCTCTTTTAGTGCCACGGCCTTGGCCGCTATTACATGCATCAATGGCCCACCCTGTATTCCCGGGAATATTGCTGAATTGAGCTTCTTTTCTATTTCTTCATTGGCTTTGGCCAGTATCAGCCCGCCACGTGGTCCACGCAGGGTCTTATGGGTAGTGGTGGTAGTTACATCCGCTATCGCTACCGGGCTTGGGTATATACCAACAGCGATTAATCCGGCTACGTGAGCCATATCTACCAGCAGGTAAGCGCCGACACTATCTGCAATATCCCTGAATCTTTGCCAGTCGACTACACGTGAATATGCACTGAAACCAGCAACAATCATCTTCGGTTTGTGTTCCTTTGCCAGCGCCTCGACCTGATCGTAATCGATCTCACCGGTTTGCTCATTCAGGCCATACTGAACCGCATGATATATTTTTCCTGAAAAACTGACCTTGGAGCCATGGGTAAGATGCCCACCGTGCGCCAGGCTCATTCCTAAAACAGTATCGCCCGGGCTTAGTAACGCCATGTAGACGGCTGCGTTTGCCTGAGAACCGGAATGCGGCTGCACATTGGCATAATCGGCATTAAACAATTCTTTGGCACGATCAATCGCCAGTTGCTCTACAACATCCACATGTTCACAACCACCGTAATAACGTTTGCGAGGATAGCCTTCCGCATATTTATTGGTTAACTGGGTTCCCTGAGCTTCCATCACTCTCGGGCTTGCATAGTTTTCAGAGGCGATAAGCTCTATGTGCTCTTCCTGACGACATTCCTCTCCCTGAATAGCCTGCCATAACTCATCATCAAAACCTGCAATTTTCAACTCTTTCGTAAACATCTCAACTCCCGGCAAAAGGCCCACAATGCGTGCCAATAAAGAGGAAAAGGATACTAGATTTGAGGCTAGCGTGCATTAGTACTGGACAATACCCACAAATATGAGCAGGGTTTTTATAGGCGAACAGGCTTCAAATACCCAATACAGGGGACTCTCCTCAAACAAAGAAGCGTCTGTTTCATCGACAATCCTGCCAGCCTGAAAGGGTCTTGCGCATGCGCCTGACATGACTGCCAGCCCAGTACGGTTTATTACAATGATCGCACCAATATACCCGTTCTGATTTTTGTTCGGCGATACGCCGGGATTCCTCAGGAATTTGCGAATACTGACCAGGGTCGGCCTCACGCAGGGGATGGTTACATAACAAACAACGTGAAAAGGGACGATAAGACCAATCAATATCTTTTATTTTATTCAACTCACGTACGCAATCCTGCAAATGGTTACTCATTAGCAAAATCACATGTTTACGGGCATCGCGAAATTCAATTAATTTCCGATCCCGAGTGATCAATAGACGGCCTTCATCCCTGGCCTGCTCGATCAGCTCACGATCAGCCACGCCGTTGTCTGCAATTATTGTGTCATAACCAGCAGCACGCAGCCAACGCCCCAAACCCTTCAGCATCTCATCGCATAAAAATTTCATCTCACTAAAAGCTATAAAAGCCTTATTCGGAACAGTCAGGCAGATACAGCCCTGTTTCGCCCTCCCTCCTTGGCCATCAATAACGCCTGGTCTGCATGATCTACAAGCTCATTTGCCAGCTCACGAACATTTGGGTCTGCCGTATCTGTGACCAACATGGATAGACCGCTTGAAATCGTAATATGCATGCGCTTCCCTTCTGGTAACACAAAAACATGCTCCTCAATACGTGCGCGAATTCGCTCTGCGATTTCCATTGCAGATTCAACGGTGGTGTCTGGCAACAGGACAACAAATTCCTCACCACCATAACGGGCTATAATATCGCTGGTACGCAACTGGGAATTAATCAGCATCGCCACATCCTGCAACACCAGATCACCTGATTGATGGCCGAGCTCATCATTGACCCTCTTGAATTTGTCGATATCAAGAAATATGCAGGACAGGGGTTGCTGGTGACGAAGTGCATCCGATACCTCTTCATACAGGCGCTGATCGAAGAACCTTCGGTTATTCACACGGGTCAACGGATCAGTAAGACCCATACGCTTCAGCCGTTCATGATTGATGGCATTCTCGGTACAGATGGACACGACGGCTGCAAGATGCTCGAGAAAATCAGTGTCCATCCCTTTTTCATACCTGCTCAGGCGGGCACTACCCAGATTCATACTACCAATCAACTCACCATTACGAACCAATGGCAATAAGGCGACACTCGAAGGAACCTGAGGAAGGCCCTGAAATAACAATCCATGACTGAAAGGACTATAGGCATTCAGCACCGGTCGTAACGAAGCGCCATAGATTGGATCCAGCGCCCCATCTTTCGACAATAGTTTTAGTTCGGGTATTTGCTCCAGATTCTGGCCCTCATTAGCCAGAATACCCCGCAATTCATTTCTGGAATCCAACAATGCAAGAGAAACCACATCCAGCTCAAATGTGGCGCGATAACCATATACAACCATTCGGATTAATTCTGGCAGGGAATGCGTGCCGATCAGGCGTAATTCCTGTTCCTTGAACCGACTCATCTTCTCTTCATTCTGCCTGGCCTGGGCCAGAAAGCTATGAAGCTGCTCTGTTAGCCTGATATTCTCTGAATACAGATCGTTTTTCATATTTATAGAAGCAACCACTAACTCAACGTTTGCCCGGATTCCGGTAATCCGGGATACTTGCCATGAGTCACCTTCCAGCGGAAAGTACCCACAATAAAGTACTATCCTATAGTTCGGTCGCTTTAATAAATTCTTTAATTACTTTACACCAGGCCTGCGAAAGATTTTTCAGTATATAACCACCACCTCCCATCGCCAGTATTCGTCCTCCACAATACTGATCTGCAACCTCGCACAAACGTTTTGCCGCATATGCATGCGCTGCCGGGGAATAATGCATATGTGTAATCGGATCACCTTTCAGGCTGTCTGCCCCACACTGAAACAAAATAAACTCTGGTTTCGCCTTAGTGAGGAAGTTTTCCACCTGTTTCCATACCCGAAAGAACTGCTCATCACCACTTTCAGGCGGCATTGGGATATTCAGTTTGGTACCTGCAGCATTACCCTTACCGGTTTCATCCACGGAACCCGTACCGGGATACAAATACTGCCCATCTTCATGAATATCTGCAAAAATCAGGTCTGGATCATCCTCAAAGGCATAAAATACTCCGTCTCCATGGTGTGCATCTATATCTATATAGGCCACACGCTGGATATCATATTCCTTGCGAAGGGTTTCAATCGCCACACCACAATCATTAAACACACAAAACCCGGCAGCCGAATCGCGGCGCGCATGATGTAGCCCGGCTATGGGGACAAATGCACGCTTATACTCACCATGTACGAGTTCCTCCAGTGCATCCAGCACACTACCAACCACGGTTCCTGCGGCCTCATAAATGCCCTTAAAGGCCGGAGTATCACCACAATCCAGAAACCCATCTCCGGTAATTGACTGTTCCTTTACCTTTTCAACGTATTCATGGGTATGGAAACGCTCAATCGCCTCCTGTGTCGCCATCACAGGCTCCCCATGCGCTACCTTTGAATCAAGCTGCTGCCTGGTAAATTCATCAACAAAAGCATGATGACGCTGAGGACTAAAGGGGTGTCCATGACCAAAGCCATAACGGGCCAATGCATCTCCCGTATACACGATGTTTTCAGTGCTGATATTACTCATCTATTCGAACACTTTGCTTTGCATCTTCTCTATTCTACATACAATGAATGCCACTATTTTCCAGTAACGACATACGCAGGTATACTTGCCCCATAACAAATTTACAATAGTTTCTACCACCGTTTATACAATAAGCAGAAATACAAAAACCACAACAAATTATCATAATTGCGGGTTAAAATTAATGGCTCAATACATCTATACCATGAATGGCGTGGGCAAGGTTGTTCCACCCAAGCGTGAGATTCTTAAGGATATTTCACTTTCTTTTTTTCCGGGTGCAAAGATCGGCGTGCTCGGCCTGAACGGGTCAGGTAAATCTACCCTGCTGCGAATTATGGCGGGCATTGATACCGACATCCTTGGTGAGGCACGTCCACAACCCGGTATTAATATAGGTTATCTTCCACAAGAGCCTGAACTGGATCCGGAAAAAGATGTACGCGGTAATGTAGAAGAGGCCCTGAGCGAAATCACGGACGCCAAGGCACGACTGGACGAGGTGTATGCCGCCTATGCAGAACCCGATGCCGACTTTGATGCGCTGGCCGCGGAACAGGCCAAACTGGAAAATATATTGCAGGCATCAGACGGGCATAACACAGAACGAACACTGGAGATCGCGGCCGACGCCTTGCGACTGCCGCCGTGGGACGCAGATGTCACCAAGCTCTCTGGTGGTGAACGTCGCCGGGTTGCGCTGTGTCAGTTACTACTCTCCAGGCCGGACATGTTGTTACTGGACGAACCCACCAACCACCTGGATGCCGAGTCCGTTGCCTGGCTGGAACGTTTCCTGCACGACTATTCTGGTACCGTAGTGGCCATTACCCATGACCGTTACTTTTTAGACAATGTCGCTGGCTGGATTCTGGAGCTGGACCGTGGCCACGGAATCCCGTGGGAAGGCAATTATTCATCCTGGCTGGAACAAAAGGGAAAACGCCTGGAAATGGAGGAAAAACAAGAGCTTTCACACATCAAGGCTATGAAATCAGAGCTGGAATGGGTGCGCTCCAACGCCAAGGGCCGACATGCCAAGAGTAAGGCGCGTATTGCCCGTTTTGAGGAACTGAGCTCACAGGACTTTCAGAAGCGTAACGAAACCAATGAACTCTACATCCCACCGGGCCCAAGATTGGGTGATCTGGTGATTGAGGCAACCCATGTGCGCAAGGGCTTTGGTGACCGCCTGTTAGTGGACGATCTGAACTTTAACCTGCCGCGCGGCGGAATTGTGGGTGTGATCGGGCCAAACGGAGCCGGTAAAACCACCATGTTTCGTATGATGACCGGGGAAGAAAAACCGGATGACGGTGAGATCCGCTTTGGTGATACCGTACAACTCTCCTATGTAGACCAGAGCCGCGACAGCCTGGATGGTGACAAAACCGTTTGGGAAGAAATCTCGGATGGCCTCGATGTCATCACCATCGGTACCTATGAAATCAGTTCACGTGCCTATGCTAGCCGCTTCAACTTCCGTGGCTCGGATCAGCA
>DAOWEP010000001.1 GCA_030638455.1 Gammaproteobacteria bacterium | reverse complement strand
TTCTGCCTATCTGGATACAGAATCTTTCAAGGACCTTCAAATAGGAACCTCTGGCGAATTCGGTGGCCTTGGAATTGAAGTTGGAATGGAAAATGGTTTTGTAAAGGTAATATCTCCAATTGATGACACCCCTGCACAAAGGGCTGGTGTGCAGTCAGGAGACCTGATCATCCGGCTGGATGACACTCCTGTAAAAGGCATGACCCTTTCTGAAGCTGTCAAGATTATGAGAGGCAAGCCTGGTTCAGAACTGAAATTAACCATTGTACGTGAGGGTGCTGACAAACCGCTAAAAATAAACATCGTCAGGGCCATCATCAAGGTTAAAAGTGTAAAAAGCAAAATCCTTGAAGATGGATTCGGATATGTACGAATTACCCAGTTCCAGTCAAAGACGGGTAGCGGTATTAGCAAGGCAATAAGCGAACTTAAAAAGGAGAGCAATGGAAGCCTTAAAGGGATGGTGCTGGATTTAAGAAATAACCCCGGGGGCGTACTCAATGCATCTGTAACAGTATCTGATGCGTTTCTTAATAAAGGACTCATCGTTTATACCGAAGGACGTATTGAAGACTCCCGTGTACGATTTAACGCTACACCCGGTGACTTGCTAAACGGTACACCGCTCGTTGTGCTGATTAACGGGGGCTCTGCGTCCGCATCAGAAATCGTAGCTGGTGCCTTGCAGGACCATAAACGAGCCATCATTATGGGAACCAGGAGCTTTGGTAAAGGATCTGTACAGACTATCCTTCCTGCACGTAGTGGATCTGCGGTCAAACTTACTACCGCACGTTATTTCACGCCTTCAGGTCGCTCGATTCAGGCAGAGGGAATTACTCCTGATATCGAGGTCAAAAGGGTAAAGGTATCGTCCGCAGAAAAGCCCTTGATTGACCCTATCAAGGAAAAAGACCTGACTGGTCATCTTCAAAACGGGAACGGAAAAAAGGAAGCCAAAAAATCTGAAAATAATGGCGACAGTGAACTTGCGCAGAAGGATTACCAATTATTTGAGGCATTAAACCTGCTAAAGGGTCTACATATAACCAGGAGCATGCAAAACAATCTGTCTTTAACTTCTGCTGAGTTAAACTAATAAATAATAAGAAAGCGGACACTATGCGCATATGGATGCTTCTTCTGGCTGTCACTGCCTCGGCAGGCATTTCAACAACCGCCTGGTCAGAAGATACAACAAACTTCACTGTTTCTGGTGAAACACCTGTCATCAGTATCATTATTGATGATATGGGTTCGCTTAACAAAAGAGGCGCTCGGGCAATACAACTCCCGGGAGCTATAGCCTATTCTTTCCTGCCTCATAGTCCTTACACCATCCAGCTGGCCAAACTGGCACACAGTTATAACAAAGAGGTATTGCTGCATCTCCCCATGGAATCCATAAAAAACCACGCGCTTGGGCCTGGCGGTCTATCTCTGGACATGAGCAGAGATGAATTTGTGCAGACCCTACAAAAAGACCTTGAGTCAGTACCGCATGTAAAAGGCATAAATAATCATATGGGTAGCCTGCTCACTCGTCACCCCGGACACATGATGTGGCTAATGCAGGCAATACACGAAAAGGGAGAGCTATTTTTTGTCGATAGCCGGACAACCAGCAACACAGTTGCCTTAAAAGTTGCCAATGAAAATCACGTGCCCAGCATCCCGCGCAATATTTTTCTGGATCACGAGCGAAACATTGAAGCCATTAACAGAGAGTTCGACAGAATGATCGAGCATGCACGTAAAACAGGTACGGCTCTGGCCATCGGACACCCCTACAAGGAAACCCTTACAGTACTGGAAGAACGGTTGCCCGAACTTGAGGATTTACAGATTAAACTGGTGCCCGTATCTGATATGATAAAGCTCAGTCAAAAAAGGAAGAACACATGGCAAGCGTCCTTGTCCCACTCGCCCAGGGCTGCGAAGAACTAGAAGCCATTACCATCGTAGACCTGCTACGGCGCGCATCCATTAATGTTGTGACAGCCGGCCTTGAAAAAGGGCCCGTCAAGGCATCGCGCGGCACCGTCATCATTCCAGACAAACACATTGATGAAGTGCTAAACAATGATTTTGACATGATTGTATTACCTGGCGGCCTGCCAGGATCCGACTACCTCGACAATGACACTCGTATCCGTAAACTGCTGGTTAACACGGCCGAACAGGGAAAATATATCGCGGCTATCTGTGCAGCACCCAAGGTACTGGCCAGTACTGGATTATTAGAAAATAAAAATGCAACCGGTTACCCCGGCGTGCTGGATAAAATGGAAGTCGAGGGGTTAAAATTACAGTCCTCACCGGTAGTAAAGGATGGAAAGATCATCACCTCACGTGGCCCCGGAACGGCCATGGACTTTACGCTGACATTGATTGAAGAACTCTCTGGTAAAGCAAAGCGCGACGAGGTCGAGGCCGGCCTGGTTCGTTAACCAGTCAAGCATCACTACTCATCCATATACTTTTAATTATGAGCTTAAAGATACTCGAAGTTATCGTCGACCAATCTGACGTCGAACTCATTGTCGATATCGCAAAACAACATGAAGTCCTGGACTACTGGTACACACCCGAAAGCGGGGAAGGGCGCAGTCACATTCGCCTGTTAGTCCGACCAGAAAAACGCCAGACAGTGATGGATGCCCTGCAAAGTGTCCTGGGTGTAACTGAAAATGCCCGCGTTGTGATTCAACCGGTAGAGGCCGTATGGCCTTTGCCAGAAAAGGAACCGGTATCAGAAAAATCAGCAGATACATCACGTACCCAAATAACCAGGGAAGAACTGTACAGTGAAATCGAACGTGGTGCCCGGCTTGATAATAACTTCTTCCTGCTCACATTCTTATCCACCATCGTTGCCTCTATAGGGCTTATCGAAAACAGTGTTGCCATAATTATTGGTGCCATGGTAATTGCGCCATTGCTGGGTCCGAACATTGCACTGGCTCTGGGTAGTGCACTTGGTGACAGCGAACTCATATGGCGCGCTTTAAAGGCGAATTTTTCCGGGATCATTACTGCATTTATACTTTCCTGCGCAATTGGTTACCTGTGGATCTCACCAATCGATAGCGCAGAACTAAGCTCACGTACTAATGTAGGGCTGGATGGCATTGGTCTGGCACTGGCATCGGGAGCGGCAGCGGCTCTTTCACTCACTACAGGTTTGTCTTCGGTACTGGTTGGTGTAATGGTTGCAGTTGCATTGTTACCGCCAATTGCAACTGCTGGACTAATGCTGGGTAGCGAGCAATATCAGGGGGCGATAGGAGCGGGGTTATTACTAGCTGTAAACATCGTCTGTATCAATCTTTCAGCCAAACTGGTATTTCTGTTCAAGGGTGTGCGCCCACGTACCTGGTCAGAGAAACATAAGGCCAGTCAATCCGTGCGCCTGTATCTGGCCATCTGGATAATCTCCTTATTGATACTCGCCGTAGTCATTTACCTGAGGCAAACGGTTATTAGTACGTAAGTAATGGTGATAGTTACTCTCTAATTAAAGCATTGCTTCTTTTAAAGATTTACTCCACTGTTTCAACTTTTCTTCTTTTGTCATAGCCGCATGTGCAGGACTCGTGGAAGGCAGGCGCTGATATTGAATATATTCATACTCTTCAGGAAGCCCTTTCAATACAAGTTTTTTATACAATTCCTCGGCCTTGGCACCATTAAAAAATATATTCCGTATATCAGGGCAACGCTCAAACAGTGCGATAAAGTCATTAGCTACAACCGAATCATGGATAATACTGGAATCCAGGCTTCCTTCACGTATGCACTGGCCGGCCACATCCCATAGGGCCACCTTATTCTCAAGTAGCTTCTTTAACCGCTCTGGATAAGGCAGGTCTCTTCCCGCATTGAAGAGCCTACCCATGATAGTCCAGAAACTATTTTGTGGGTGGGCATAATATTCCTGCTGTTTAAGTGACTCTTTTCCCGGCATGGAACCAAGAATCAGTACCCTGGAGTCAGGAGCAGCGGAATACTTAAAACTGATACAGTTAGCCAAACGTATTAGCCAGTAAAAATGATTTCATTGGTTAAAGGCCGGCCTTGTTCAAACTTTTCAACAGGCTTGATACTAAAAAATACTATATTCATGCAAGGTTCCAATATCCATTGATAACGGCCCGGGGTTCTGCGGCGACTTCACCATACAATGCTTTATTTGAACAATACGAAAAAGAGGCCGCTCATGCAATTCTATACTAAAACACACTAATATTACTGTGATATCGATCTGCACACCTTCTAGGCCTTATCCATTCGCGCGATGATCTTATCCGCTACCCGAAACGAGTTTGCATAGATCGTCCAGGTATAAGGTACGCTACCACCAGTGGGCATAAAGCTACCATCAGTGACGTAGAGATTATCGACATCGTGGGCGCGGCAATCCTTGTTGAGGACAGAGATCTTCGGATCATCACCAAAGCGGCAACCTCCGGCGACAAGATTTGGTGGCGGCGAACCGCTAACGCCGGAACGGATTTTCTTTGCCCCCATCTGCTTGAGTACCAGCTCCGCCTTTTCCGCCAGATACTTGCCAATTCTTATATCGTGGTCATGATAGCCGATGCGGATACGTGCCACGGCTGAACCCCACTTGTCTTTCACCTCAGGATCAAGGCTGACAAAGCAATCATCCGTTGGCAACCAGTCACAAAAGACCTCAAAACGAAAATACTGGGTCTCGGTAAAGTGCGCCTTGAGTCTTTGCTTTAAGGGCTCGCCCCAGACTAGCTTATCATCATCACCCCACTTCAGGGTGTTGGCCCGCCCGATAGCATTGGGGTGGCGTAATAGAAAATCTATCGTGCCGCCCTTTACCTGTCCACCCAGTTTGGGGTTGTTAATAAAATACCAGTCCTGCAGGCCACGATTGATAAAAGGCCCGCGTGTCTTGAAAGCCTCTGCATCTGACTTGTTCAGATCCGCATAATTAAACTCACCCGTGCCAGAACCACCAGCGGAAAACAAAAGGTTCTTACCAACCTGACCATGCTTATTGGCAAGCCCTCTCGGGTGCTTCGCTCCTGTAGAGGCCAGTAGCAAACGTGATGTTTCAATGGCCTGACAGGCAACGACAAATATACGCGCCTCAATACGTTGCGATTGATTGTCCCTGTCAAAATATTCTGCGGTAGTCACCTTGCCATGATCATCACTACTCAAATGATGCACCTTGGCGTGTGGAATAATTTCACAGTGCCCCGTGGCAATCGCCCTGTCCAGTAATGCAGCTCGGGCGCTGCCCTTGGCCCCGCTTGAGCACCCATAACTGCCACAAAAACCGGAATATTCACAGCCGCGCCGCTTGTTCACTGCATGTGGCAAAATAGCGCGCGGGGTCTTGAGTGAATGCAATTGTAACTTTTTACATGCCGCATCAAAGTGATTCACAATGGGGTGTTCATGTGTAGGCGGATAGGGAAAGTCAGACGTTGAGCGCGGTTCGGCAAAAGGGTGTGAGGTAACACGACCTGAGACACCTACCTCGGTCTCGACCATGGCATAATAGGGTTCAAGGTCTTCGTAACTGATCGGCCAGTCGACAATATTGGCGCCCTCGATGGCGCCAAAGGTGGAACGCAGGCGAAAATCCTCGGGCTTGAGGCGGTAGAAAAAACCACTCATGAAATTGGACGAGCCGCCAACACAGTTGCCGTTCCAGAAGTCCCAACCGGACTCCGAGGTCGCCTCGGCGCTCCATCGATAACTGCCATCGTCATTACGCCCAGCATAGTCCTCGATGACATGCTGCTCATCCTTGAGCATGGGGGTATAGACTGAATGGCGACAACAGGCCAGTTCATCTTTATAAAAATCGTCTTCCTTAAACCAGGGCCCCTTCTCCAGCACTACTACCGAGTATCCTGCCTGCGCCAGGCTTAACGCTACTGGGCTGCCACCGGCGCCGCTGCCAATGATGCAAACATCGACCTTCACATTCATAAGTTAAAGTACTTCTTGTCTTCGGTTGGCAAAGGAAAACCCGGCTGATACTCCAGCCACTGCCAGCCGATGCCTTCCGGATTGCCACCATATACAGGTGCCGTCAACAGCGACTCGAGCACATATTTTAGGTTCAGTGACAACCAGCGCTCACCCGGCCGACTGTTCTCGATCCTGCGCAGGCTTGTTTCCCTCTGCACCGCATCCAATTGGTAAAAAGACTTGTTGAAAAGTTCACTGGTAATGCCATTCAACCACTGCACGCCATTACGTATAAAGCTCTTATCGTCTGCTTCGATACCGGGCGATTCAAGCAAGGTCTTCAGGTAATGGATCGACCGGATCTCTAACGCCCCTGGTGAATCAACACCAGTAGGGAACATGTGCTGTTGTACTGCATCCAATGTCCGCCAGGGCTCGATTTGCTGAAACGGTAATGAACCCCCTGTCGTGTTGGCAACATCGCAGGCCGTCAGCAATAAGCCTGCGGCCGCGACACTGGCCGTCAAGGCGGCGGACTTTAACAGGAACTGGCGTCGATCAATCAGTGTATCAATACGCTGCCACTGCGATGAGGATAGACTGTTATCCCAGTCGGCCAGGAGTTCATCTATTCTCTTTTGACATGAATCTTTATTTGGCATCTGCTTCAATTTTCTACAATTAAGCACCTGACCAAGAACATAACAATCAGATAGTATGCAGGACTTACATCATAAATTGAGACGTCACTCGACAGCAATAGTCAAGAAATAAAACCTTATCAACGGCCAGTGTTCTGCTCATCCGCGTCAACAATATCTGCCGCTAGCTGTATGGTTTTCTCGAGGGCAAAGGGCAGGCATTCCGGGTCAAGGGTATCGAGCAAATTTTTCATTTGCAGGCCGACCTCGGTATCCCCCTGGATCATCAGCCGACGCTGAAAGAACAGGGTGTCCGGGTCTTCACGTCGTGCTGCCAGTAGAATGAATTCTTTCAGGTTACCAGAGATACTGGCGGATTCTTTTGCATATTTTTCTATTGTAATTTTCTTATCTTGCTTGCTGAAGTACCAGTTTATATTGGCATCCTTAATCTCAATTTTAATGGTCTTTCCATTCAGGAAATCAAAATCACCTTCTTGCATGGCCTCCTTAAAGACGGTTTTAAAGATCTTCTCTGCCAACAGGCGGCGAATAGCAAAGGGTATTCGGGACGAGTTTCTGGCCAGCAACAATGGCAACTGACGACTGAGTTGTCTCGGGATGCTTAAGGGGTTGGTGGGTATGATCATTTTCTTGCTGATTACACTCGTTACAGAGAAAAAATAAATTAGAAATATAATGCTAATACGGTCATCAGAATTCCACTTGACCTGTGTCAATATAATAGAAATTATCCTTTGCTATGCTGTGCCATCGGTATGTTTGTGACTCTTAAATAAAGTTTAGAATTGATATAACACATAGTACGGCTAATGTATCTCCCCAACCTGCTGCATTCATTTGGCGCTGCCATGCGGAACAAATATGGTGAAAAGGTACATAAGCTGGCACTCAATGCATCTTTTACCTGCCCGAACCGGGATGGAACTAAGGGGATTGGCGGTTGCACCTTTTGTAACAATGTTTCCTTTAGCCCAAATGTAAAGGAACCACCTGGCCTGATGGAACAGGTTGACAATGGTAAGCGGGTTGTCAAAAAAAGGACGGGCGCAAAAAAGTATATTGCCTATTTTCAGGCCTATACAAATACCTATGCGGATATTGCTTACCTGAAGGATTTGTATGATCAGGCGCTTGCCGATGAACAGGTGATTGGTCTGTCGGTAGGGACACGCCCGGACTGTGTACCAGAACCGGTACTGGAATTACTGGCCGATTATCAGCAGCAGGGCTTTGAAGTATGGCTTGAGTTGGGCCTGCAATCTGCATTTAACAAGACTTTAGACAGGGTCAATCGTGGCCATGGGTTTGAAGAATATGTGGATGCCATCAAAAGGGCCAGGCGTTATCAACTTCAGGTCTGCACACATTTGATTATCGGTCTGCCCGGTGAGGCAGAAACAGAGTGTCTAATCTCGCTTGAGCGGGTAATTGAAGAGGGCACACAAGGCCTGAAACTACACCCTTTGCATGTGGTAAAAAATACCCGGTTGGCACAGCAGTGGAGACGCGGTGAATATCAGGCCATGGGGTTTAATGAATATATCGACCTGGCAACTGAAATGATAACACGCACACCGGAGGATATTATCTTCCATCGCTTAACGGCCACAGCAGAACCACGACTTCTACTTGCTCCGGACTGGTGTGCTCATAAGTGGATGGTATTGAACGCTATCCATGATCGCCTGCTTTTACAGGGCAGCCGACAGGGCTGCAATTTCATTCACCAACTAAAGGAAGCATAAACGTGGAACTGGTTTGTCCGGCAGGTAATATCCCCTCATTGAAAGCGGCCGTTGATCAGGGTGCCGATGTGGTTTATATCGGCTTTAAGGACGATACCAATGCCCGTCACTTTGCTGGCCTTAATTTTAATGACAGTAAAATAGAACAGGCCTTGAGCTATGCGCGGCAACATGGCGTTAAGATCTTTGTGGCAATCA
>DAOWEP010000209.1 GCA_030638455.1 Gammaproteobacteria bacterium | reverse complement strand
GGGTTTACGGTCTGGATAAATTCGGGAGAAGAAGATGTTTTACTACCATGATGTGGTGCAACCAGAATGGATGCTTTAATCTCTGCCGGATAATACTTAACAAGATGTTGCTCGCTTTTTTTATGAATATCACCAGTCAAGAGCATGCTCCCTCCTCGCGCCTGAACATGCAGGACACAGGAGCCATCATTCTTTGTAAAGGAATGTGATGTCTCGGGTGGATGCAATATTTTGAATTCAACACCGTCCCAATTCCAGGACTGGTTACTGGTACATTGTTTTGCATTTATTCCAGAGGTGCCTTCAAACTTACTTTTTGAAAATTTTTCAGGAACACCCGTATATATTTCATCTACCGGTATCTGTCTGAGAATGGACTGCGCACCTCCAATGTGGTCATTATCACCATGGCTTATAAGCAAACGGTCAATCTTATGTATACCCATCTGACTCAGAAACGGCACCACGACTGCGTCTCCGGTATCAAAACTGCTGCTAAAGCGCGGCCCGGTATCAAACACCAGTGTATGCTCGCGTGTTTGAACGACTGCAGCCAACCCCTGGCCCACGTCCAGTAAGGTAAACCAGACTTCGCCCGTTTCAGGCTTTTTTTGCATATTAAGAAAAACAGGTAGCAACAAAACAGCACCTAGCCATCGCGCTGGAAACCCCTTAGGTGCCAGCATCACAATGGCACCAAGCAGACCCAACACAACTATCCAGACTGGCGGTGATGGCTGCACCCATAGTGCAAATGGCAGACTTGCCAGTTCATCCAGAAACCACCAAAGCCCATTTAGCAAATGATCAACAAGGGTAAGCAGCCATCCTGCCAGTTTGGCCTGCACACCCATGAGCAACACCGCCAGAAAAACGATGGGAACTACCAGGAAACTGACCCACGGTACTGCAACGAGATTGGCCACCGGAGCAAATACGGACACACGCTGAAAAAACAATAACGTTAAAGGTAGCAACCCAACTAATATCAGCCATTGAATCTTGCCCCATTGATGCCATGCCATTACGGGCATGCTGCTTTTGTTGTTTATTCGCCCTGTCATTCCATACAAGATGACTGACACAGCCGCGAACGATAACCAGAATCCAACGGATAATACCGACAGAGGATCCAGCAACAGAATCAATAATAGTGCCAATGCAATAGAGCGGCCGGGTAAACTGGTTCTATCCAGAAGTATCGAACCCATGATTACTGCGACCATAACCAGTGCCCTCTGGGTGGGTATGGAAAACCCTGCAAGTGCAGCATAGATAATTGCACCCAACAAGGCGGCTACTGCAGCTGCCTTGGGAGCAGGCCAATATAACGTAAGTCTGCTTGATAAACTCCAGACTTTACGCATAAGAAAAAAGAACAATCCAGAGATAAGACCTATGTGTAGCCCGGATATGGCCAACAAATGGTTCGTACCTGTTTTTGTAAGTACGTCCCATTGTTCTGTACTGATTTGACTACGTTCACCGATGATCAGGGCGGTTATGATGCCTGTGTTTTCCAGGCCTTCTGACAACTTGTTAATTTTTTCAGCTATGGACTGTCTTAAATAGTGGATTGGCTGATGATTCAAGGAAAATGTTCCAGACTCAAGCAGCCGGTTGGTTTCCAGGTTTTTCCTTACATAACCTGTTGCCGCTATTTGTTGCTGGAAAAGCCATCCTTCATAATCAAAACCACCTGGGTTCATAAAGCCGCTAGGCCTTTTCAACCGTATAGATACACGCCATTGATCACCTGCTTTTAATTCAGTGAAGCTACCATACCAACTCAACCTGACCTGTCCTGGCGATTCCACTTCCTTTCCTTCATGTAAAAGACGGTCTATCCTGAACCGAAAACGAATACTGCGATCTCTGTGAATAGGCACCGAAACGATCATCCCTTCTGCAATCAGGTTCTTTCCTTCGAGTTCAGGCTTTAAAGTGGTAGAATAAACAAAACTTACATAGAGCAATGCCCACAGAAACCCGGTTGAACACAATATAAACAATCTTAAACCAGCAAGATAAAGACCGGGGCTTGAAAGGATCAAGGGGTTGGAATTAACCGTAGCGGATATTGGTCGCAACCGAGGCAACCAGAATGCTACAAATACAAGCAATGGAAGTAATCCGGCCCATTTCAGTTCCGGTAATGCTGTAAGCTGCTGGAAAATAATAATCCCGATTAGAAACGCGGCAGTTCCTGTACGCATAAAGCTAATCCTTTAAATGATCTGGATAATCACAAACTTGTGCGCTATCCTTTAAGTAATTTAAGAGCCTTTGATTGTTAACGAATGTTAGCAATCAAATGAAAAAACACTACAACAGTCAATAATGGCAAAAAAATTCTTTAAACGAATTATGCCGGATCATGACACGATCCGACACCATAAACATTTACAGATTTTTGGTGATTTATTACATGACCCGAACCTGTGGCATTTAAACCGCAAGTCGGTTTCGGGTGCCTTTGCAGTTGGACTGTTTATGGCCTTCGCTCCAGTCCCTTTTCAAATGGTACTGGCTGCTGCGGCTGCGATCCCATTCCGAGTAAACCTGCCATTGTCTGTTGGCCTCGTATGGGTTTCCAATCCCATCACTATGCCGCCGCTTTTCTACGGCGCCTATAAGCTTGGAGTATGGATGTTGAACTGGCCAGAAACGCCTTTCATATTTGAGCCAACCATCGAATGGCTAACCACGGGTCTTCTTCATATCTGGGAACCATTTTTGCTGGGCTGTTTTGTCCTGGGTTCCGCAAGCGCTGTGCTGGGTTTTGTATTTGTACGTCTGTTATGGCGCTGGCAGGTCGTTAAAGCGTATAACCTGCGCAAGATTAGGAAGTCCAAACAAATCCTTAAATAAAAACCACCAACTATTTTAGTTCTATCACACAACTATTTTCAGTTATTCTCCTGCGTAAGAACGCCATCCTCTATCCTGATTATCCGATCCATTTTTTCGGCCAACGACATATCGTGCGTGACAATCACAAAACTGATCTTTAACGCTTTATTCAGATCCAGCATAAGCTCGATCACCTTATCAGCAGTTCTATGATCCAGGTTCCCGGTAGGTTCATCCGCCAGCACACACTTTGGCCGGGTAACCAGTGCACGGGCAATCGCCGTACGTTGTCTTTCACCTCCGGACAATTCACCGGGTTTGTGGTGCAGTCTATCTTTCAAACCAACCTGATCCAGAGTTTCGGTTGCCTTACGTTCCGCCTCTTCGGTACTTAGTCCACGTATCAGCAATGGCAGGCTGACATTTTCCAGTGCCGTAAACTCGGGCAATAGATGATGAAACTGATATACAAAACCAAGCGCCTGGTTACGTAGTTGTCCTCGCTCAGCATCGGTAAGCTTGTTCATGACCTGCCCGACTATCCTCACCTCGCCGGTATCCGGTTGCTCCAGACCACCCAACAGGTGCAACAATGTACTTTTACCGGAACCTGACGAGCCAATAATGGCGACACGTTCTCCCTGTGCGACTGAAAATTCTATTCCCTTTAGCACATCTACCTGTAACCTGCCCTCACGAAAAGACTTGCTTACCTGTTTACATTGCAAGACTGGTTCCATTATTGCGCTATTCATATCTTAGCGCCTCTGCCGGTTGTGTACGTGATGCTCTCCAGGCGGGATACAGAGTGGCCAGCAAGGTAATCAATAATGAAAACCCGCAAACCATGCCAACATCATCCCAGTGGACATCCGCCTTTAGGGCGCTAATGTAATAAATATCAGGTGAAAGAAACTGGATGCCCAATAATTTTTCCAGTGAAGAAACCACGGTCTCAACATTCAGGGCCGTTGGTACGCCGGTAGCAAAACCCAATAGCGTCCCGATCACTCCGATCACCGAACCCTGCACCATAAATATGCCCATAATGCTACCAGGTGAGGCACCCAGTGTTCGCAATATGGCAATATCAGCCTCCTTGTCTATTACCATCATGACCATTGTAGAAACAATATTAAATGCGGCTACAGCGACAATCAAAAACAGGATAATAAACATCACCCGTTTCTCCATGTTGATCGCCTTAAACAAATTTGAGTGTTTTCGGGTCCAGTCCTGCACTACATAATCACCGGAAAATTCATACATGATCTCGTGCGCTACAGCCGGTGCCTGGAAAAGATCATTTAGTTTCAGGCGCACCCCACTGATACCGCATTTCATCCTATACAGGCTGGCAGCATACTTGATATGCATAATCGCAAGACCGCTATCATAATCATGCATCCCAACATCAAAAATACCCACAACTGTAAATCGTTTAAACCGGGGCATTACCCCTATAGGCGTAACATTTGCTTCGGGGATTACTACGCTTATTTTTTTATCGTTCGGATTGACCAACTGATCCAGATGCGTCGTCCCCAGCAACTGCAAGGCAAGCTCCCTGCCGAGTATGATTCCGTATTCACCCTCCTTGAGTGCATCCAGCTTCCCAGAAACCATCTTTGTACTTACTTCTGAAACATTCGGTTCCTCGGATGGTATTACACCGCGAATGATGACGCCCCGACTGAACTTGCCTTTATTCAACAGCGCCTGACCCTGAACATAGGGCGCTGAACCAATAACGGACGGATACTTACTTATAACGCTAACTATTTGCTGCCAGTCTGTAATGGGCTTCCGATATGCTTCTATAGTGGCATGCGAAGCCATACCCAAAATACGCTCACGCAGCTCTTTCTCAAAACCGTTCATCACGGATAACACAGTAATAAGTGCCCAGATACCCAATGCAACACCCAGCATGGAAATTACCGAAATAAAAGAAATGAAATGGTTTCGCCGTTTGGCGCGGACATAGCGAAGACCAATAAATATTTCCAGGGGTTTAAACATGGGGCGAAATTAAAACACAAATCTTTGATAATTACCCAATTTCAAATATCTATTTGCGATGGGTGCACGTGCGAAGTACTGATTATTAAATACTACAGAAAGAATAATGGATATATTTTGATCAGTATTACGCATTTCTCTGGGTTCAGTTATTGCCTTCAGATGCTATATTCTAACTTGTACTTTACCAAGCTAACATTAATTTAGAATCGAAAAGGAGAAGAAACATGCAATCCGTGTATTTCCGCCATTTAGTCCAGTTTATGAGTGCTGTTTCATTACTAATGGCCCTGGCAATACCCGTACACGGCGATGAGCTTCAAATGAAATCTGTGGGAGATGAACCCGAAAACTCACCTGAAGGCATACTGAGGCCCACCGCAGGGATGTCAATGGAACAGGTGTTACAACAATTTGGTGAACCTCAAAAAATGAAGGGCGCCGTGGGTGACCCACCGATCACTCGATGGATTTATGCCAGCTTTATCGTATATTTTGAACATAAATATGTTATTCATTCTGTAGTACCCAAATAATACTGATCGGGCCTAGTCTCTTTCAGGATAAAACTTTCGTACCTGGAAAGTGATCCTGTTGCTATTGTCCGTGTTACATAATAGTGCCCGTGAAAAATCGTAATGCCTACACATCATCTTCAGCATCGTTTGCCCGCAGAGTGGGAGCCGCAATCAGCCATTTTATTATGCTGGCCTCATGAAAACTCAGACTGGAAAGACAATCTTGCTCCGGCAGAAGCCGTTTATCTCAAAATTGCAAAACATATTTGCCTTCACGAAGAATTGATCATCGTTTGTTATAACCAGCTACATCAAATTCATATAAAGAAAATACTTGAACAAAATGATGTAGCACTTCAGTCAGTCCATTTTGGTATCGCACCATCCAATGACACATGGATACGTGATTATGGGCCAATTTCAGTCACTTCATCTACAACTACAGGCGATGGGGCTCGGCTACTGAATTTTGAATTTGATGCATGGGGCGGAAAATATCCATCAGATAAAGATAACCTTGTTACAAACACCCTATATGAATCGGGAATATTTGAAGATACTTCTATTACCAATATCGATGATCTGGTACTGGAAGGCGGAGGCATAGAATCTGATGGAATGGGCACCCTGCTGACCACAGATAGCTGCCTGTTTGGTGGTTCGAGGAATAAAAACCTGGGTCGTATGCATATTGAAACACAACTAACCGAGCTATTCGGCCTGCAACGCATATTGAGCCTCAAACATGGTTATGTTGCCGGGGATGATACGGATGGCCATATTGATACACTGGCACGCTTCTGTAACGAACATACCATTGCCTATACAGCCTGCAATGACGAACAGGACGAACATTACCAGGCACTCAAGGCCATGGAAAATGAACTCAAGGAATTTACAACGTTAGACGGCCAGCCATACAAACTTCTCGCCTTGCCTATTCCAGAACCGATATATAATAAGCAGGGCGACCGGCTGCCTGCCACATATGCCAATTTCCTGATTATTAATGATGCAGTACTGGTTCCTGTATATGGAGATACAAAAACAGATCAAATGGCACTGGAAGTTTTGTCAGGCTGTTTTCCGGATCGAGAGATTATTAGTATAGACTGCACACCTCTTATACAGCAATTCGGGAGCTTGCACTGTATCACCATGCAATTATCCAGTATGCTCAAGAATTGAAAGAAATCATATTGTCTTACTCTATATATAATGATGCCCAACAAAATAATAAGGGTCGCTTTGATTCAGCAATGCTGCACTGAAGAGACAAGGCAAAACCTTGAACATTCAATTACAAGCATTAGGTCATCTACAAATGATGGTGCTGACCTTGTCTTGTTACAGGAATTACATTCCAGTCTTTATTTTTGCCAGACCGAAAACGAGGCCAATTTTGAGCTGGCAGAGACTATTCCCGGCCCCACAACAAATACATTATCTGAATTAGCCAAAGAACTTGGTATCGTTATTGTTTGTTCAATATTTGAAAAAAGAGCGGCAGGCCTGTATCACAATACTGCGGTAGTAATCGAAAAAGATGGCAGCATTGCGGGAAAGTACAGGAAGATGCATATTCCAGATGACCCCGGGTATCATGAAAAATACTATTTTACTCCGGGCGACCTTGGCTTTACCCCGATCGAAACCTCTGTAGGAAAACTAGGCATAAT
>DAOWEP010000054.1 GCA_030638455.1 Gammaproteobacteria bacterium | reverse complement strand
TCACTACGTGAGAACTGCGGAGTAATATAGTGTACATAGTCGTACATACGACGGAGAATAGTATCGGTCACGGCTTCCGCGCTATAACCTCTTTGTGCGCAGTCACGATGAATCTTCTGTATCCATTCAAGGTTTACAATGGGTACAACACCGATCAAAAGGTCTACGTATTGGGCTACGTTTACCTTGTCATTTACAACGCCACCGTGTAGTCCCTCGTAGAACAGCAAATCACTACCGGGTGAAACTTCTTCCCAGGGTGTAAATTCTCCAGGTTTCTGGTTATATGGTTCTGCTTCTTCTTCACTATGCAGGTAATAACGTTTGTTACCTGTACCCGTTTCGCCATAACCCTTGAATAAGGCTTCAATTTTGTCAAACAGATTAGAGTCAGGGCCAAAATGGCTTAGTGTCTTGCCCTTTTCTGCAAATTCTTCAATTGCCTTCTTCATGTCGTTACGGTCATAACGATGAAAGCTGTCGCCCTCGACGACTACCGGGTTAATACCTTGACGACGGAAGATATGCTCAAAGGCCACCTTGACGGTGGTTGTCCCAGCACCGGAAGAACCGGTAACAGCGACAACAGGATGTTTTTGCGACATAAGTCACTCCTCATTTCAAAAAAATAAAATCAAACCAGTTCTGCCGGATATATAAAAAACACCGGGCAACAATTTGTTAGGTGTTGACCTGATAGCTGTGTATCCAGAAGGCTTGCTTATCAGAGTATCGTCGGGATTGTTCTTTGTGTTTGAGCCCGATCCAACAAAATAGCTGCGTATTGAACCATTTTTTGACCTGTGGGCTCAAGGTCAAATTTGGAAAATTTGTACGTAGATGTGATTTAAATGCGGTTTATAGTACCGAAGATTAGTATAACTTATTGTTATAAATGTAATTATTCTATCGACTTGAGCCATGATTCGAACGGTTCGGGTACGTGGATTCCATATCCCTGAGCATAATCCACGCCAATACCTCTGAGGTGTTCGAGAATCTGCTTGTTTTCAACAAATTCCGCAACAGTTTTAATGCCAAGTACCGTGCCAATCTGGTGAATGGCATTTACCATGGCAAGATCTATAGGGTCATCGACAATATTTTTTACAAATATGCCGTCTATCTTCAGGTAATCTACAGGAAGATTTTTAAGATATGAGAAAGAAGACAGGCCACTACCAAAGTCATCCAGAGAGAAACGGCAGCCATCATTTTTTAGTGCCTGTATAAAGGTTATCGCTTCTGTAAGGTTTGCAATCGCCGCAGTTTCTGTAATTTCAAAACAAATTATACGGGTAGGAACTTCATAGGTTTTTAGCATCTCCCTGACACGGTCTAAAAAACCTTTGCTGCTAAATGTGTTCCCTGATAGGTTGATTGATACGGTATGCAGTTTATTGAATGCACTACTATTCTTGTTTTTCTGGATAATTTTAAAAGTATTTTTAAGTACCCATTCATCAATTTTAGGCATTAAATCATAACGCTCGGCTGCCGGGATGAAAAATCCAGGAGGAATGTATTTATTTTCTTCGTCCAGCATCCGAACCAGAATTTCGAAGTGATATTCATTCTGGGTCGCATTGTTTATTTTCTGTATAGACTGGCAAAATAGTTCAAAGCGATCTTCTTTTAGTGCCTTGGTGATTTGTGATACCCATTTCATTTCTCCATGCCTTTGCATCAGTTCCTTATCATCAGGGTGATATACGTGTACACGATTACGCCCATGGTCCTTGGCCGCATAACATGCTATATCCGCAGCACTCAAAAGAGTTGCGGTGCTGTCGTCGTTCGGATTGATGCTTACAACCCCAATGCTGGCTCCGATTTCAAAGGTTTTCTCCTGCCATATAAAACGGAATTCCTCTACTGTTTTTCGTAGCATTTCTGCAATGGATGTCGCCTTCTCAATCGAACAGCCTGTCAATAAGACCCCGAATTCATCACCTCCCAGCCGAGCCAATATGTCAGAGTCACGAATATTCTGTTGTAATAGATAACTTAATTGCTCGAGTAATTTATCGCCAGCCTGATGACCGCAGGTATCATTCACAACCTTGAATTGATCAAGATCCATGTATAGAAAACAGTTGCTCGCAGATTCAACCTTGGCATCATTGATAACTTCATTCAGCCTGATTTCGAGTTCGTTTCGATTAATCAACCCAGTCAGCGAATCGTGTGTGGCTTGCCAGCTTATTTGACGGGTCATTTCGCGGTCACGGGTTACATCATGAAATACCAGTATTACTCCTATGATGTCTCCGGACCGGTTACGGATCGGGGATGCTGAATCATCTATGGAGATACGGGTACCGTCACGTTTAATCAGAGCAGTGTAATTTGTAAGGCCAACACTCCTTCCCTGGCGTAGACAGTCCTGAACAGGGTTCTCGCAGGGTTCCATGGTGCTTTCATTAACAATATTGAACACATCTTCCAGAAGATTGCCGCGGGCCTCCTGGGTAGTCCAACCGGTAAGTCCTTCAGCAATCGGATTGATAAAGGTTATAATTCCATGATTGTCAGTGGTGATCACAGCATCGCCAATGGAATGCAGGGTCACCTCTGCATATTCTTTTTCCTTGAATAGTTCTTCTTCTGTTTGTTGTCTATGAATGATTTCATGATTCATTCGGTTGATTAGATATATCAGAAACCAGATGGCCAGGGTAATGGGAACAACCCCCCCTAGGAGTTGATAGGCAAGCCTGTCATGCTGTTTATATAGCTCAGAAAGATCCTGTATAACATTGAGGGTGGCCAGACCATCGTATGAGTAGCGAAGTTCCGTTGTTGAGTTATAGGGGTGCTCAGCGGTGTGTGAGCGATTGTACTGGCTGAGGACAAAGCCATTTTCTGAAGTTAATTTTATACTCACTAATAGGTGATCGTTTTTACCCCATGTACTGAAAAGTTCATCCAGGTCCTGGTAGTTACCTTTCTGAAGCTTGTCATGCGTGATTTCTGAGATCAGTCGGAATTCTTCCCCGATATGTTTTATGGTGCTGTCCATGTTATCGCTATGCTGGTATTGCAGTATTATATACGCAATAACCAGCAGGGCTGCCGGGAACAGAATAGCTGTTAGCCATATAATGAAGCGGTTGGAAAAAAAACTATACATGCCTGATCAGGGGTGCTTCGGTTGGGATTGGGTGAGGATTTCCCTGAGATTATCATAATCACTGTTGTTTGCGGGTACCAGTCCAGTGGTGTGTTTCTTGATTGCACCCAGAATTTCTTTTCCCTGCGGCAGGCTGGTTAATTTGTACATGGCCTGTTGCAGGGCGGTCACAAGCCCAGGGGGCATGTTACTTTTAGTAATGAAAAGATGTTCAGAAAGTTCAGGTGTGCTTTTCAGGGACTTTAATCCTTTGGTCTTGTATTTCAGGAATACTTCATTTTTTACTGCACCAGCATCATAGTCACCTGCAAGCACGCCCAATGCAACGTTGTTGTGGCTGCCCAGGAACTGGTGTAATTTTAGTTGTTGCAGGGAAATGCCGGATTTGTTGAGCATATACAGGGGTACCAGGTAACTCATGGTGGAGTTCGGATCGCCAAAGGCAAAGCTTTTTCCGCTCAATTCATCCAGTGTCTGAATGGCTGAGTCTTCGCGTATAACAATATTGCCGTGAAAAACAGGCGCACCATTAATTTCAAGACGTGCGAGTATCGGTTTCCCCCCGTATTGGCCGATCATCTTGACATAAGATGCAGGCCCCATAAAGGCGATATCTACCAGATCACGGCCGATGTGTTCATTGTGATCCTGATAATCAAGCCCGACGCGAACCTGTATGGATTTTCCGACCTCCTTGCCCAGATAGTTTGCCAATGGTGTGAAGCGATCAATAATCTCGTTTTCTGGCAAGTAAGGGTGAACGGCTAGGATCAATTTTTTGGCCGTGTCCGCAATAGCGGGAGAAGCAGGCATATACAGGCATGCCATGAAAAACATGAATATGATAGCTACAAACTGATTATCTGATTTTTTTACTGAACAATGTCGCATGATTCAGCCTCATTCTGTTTGAGCCAATAAAATAATAAGGTGATATTAATATAGCCCAATTTCAATATATTATTTATGTTATTTCTATTTATAATTTCAGGTTCCCAGATAATATAATAGTTGTAAATCCTTCATGATGTTAATTTTATTTATAGTTTTGAATACATTCTCAGGTTTGTGAGAGAGGAATAATCGTGGTTTTCATGTAGCAGTGAAAACCAAATCCCATACCTTGTGTCCAAGGTGTAGACCGCGGTTCTCAAATTTGGTTACAGGACGTTGCCTGCGATCCGAGAACCCCCTCTTATTATTGGTGTTCTGGAATTCCTGATTGCTCTGCATCACTTTCAGCATATGATAAGCATAATCTTCCCAGTCAGTTGCCATATGCAGTATGCCATCTGGCTTGAGTGTCCTTGCAAGTAACGAGATGAAGTCCGGTTGTACAATACGACGTTTGTGATGTCTTTTTTTGTGCCATGGATCTGGGAAGAAAAGATAAATACCATCCAGGCTGTGGTCTATAATATTGTTCTTGAGTACTTCAACAGCATCTGCACAGATTACCCGTACATTCTCTATTCCCTGATGCTGCAAAGTTTTAAGCAGACTGCCCACTCCGGGCCTGTGAACTTCAATACCAATGTAATCATTTTCCGGATGTGCCCTGGCCATTTCTGCAAGAGAGGCACCCATGCCAAAACCAATTTCCAGAAAACGGGGCGCTTCTCGTCCAAAGGCCTCTGTAAGGTCAATTTTTCCTTGATCGTGATTGAGGCCATATTTCGGCCATAGCACTTCCAGTGCTTTTTTTTGGGCAGGCGTCATACGGCCTTCCCTTAATACGAAACTTCGGATCTTGCGATGATGTTCTGGTGCTGACATGAGTGTAAAGGTATTGAGTGAATTAAGCCGATGAATTTATCTAAAATAGAAGGCGACCCAAGCAGTAAGTGGTTTATCTATCAGGGTTACAAGGGCTCTGGAAAAAAGATCAAGCGTTTCCTGTCAATTATTAATGTGGCATAGAAAAGCATGAAGATTTTTAGAATATTTTTAGAAAAATGTACCGTCGAGAGGTGATGACGCACTCGCAAAACGTTTGCGTGGAATACGCCCGGCAAGGTAGGCCTCCCTTCCTGCTTCAATCGCTTTTTTCATGGCGGAGGCCATTAGCACAGGGTCTTTTGCGCCAGCAATAGCGGTATTCATGAGTACACCATCACAACCGAGTTCCATCGCTACAGCCGCATCAGATGCCGTGCCTACCCCCGCATCAACCAGAATGGGGACATTGGCATTCTCTACTATCGTCAGAATATTGTAAGGGTTCCGTATTCCCAGGCCGGAGCCAATGGGTGCTGCAAGCGGCATAACCGCTACACAGCCCATTTCTTCCAGGCGTCTGGCAACAATCGGGTCGTCGTTGGTGTACACCATTACCTTGAAGTTATCCTTGATCAGGGTTTCCGCAGCGTCCAGTGTTTGTGCGATGTCAGGAAACAGGGTTTTCTTGTCGCCGAGTACTTCAAGTTTTACGAGGTCATGGCCATCCAGTAGTTCTCGTGCCAGTCGGCAGGTTCGTACCGCATCTTCAGCCGTGAAACAGCCAGCCGTGTTAGGCAACAAGGTATATTCTTTGGGTGAAATCACATCCAGCAGATTAGGCTCATCCGCATTTTGTCCGATATTGGTGCGACGTATGGCAACGGTGATGATTTCCGCGCCACTTGCTTCTGTTGCCAGGCGTGTTTCTTCCAGGTCTTTGTATTTACCGGATCCAACCAGTAATCGGGAACCGTATTCAACTCCTGCAATTATGAGTGGATCATGGTTAGCAGAGGATATTTTGTGAAGACTTTGTGTTGTCATAATGTGCTCTTTAATAAATGAGTGTTTCTTTTAGCTACTCGCTAGCCGCCACCGATAGCGCGTACTATCTCAATTTTATCGCCTGTTTGCAGGTTGCGGCTTTCATATGTACTGCGCGGGACAATTTCACAATTGATTTCTATAGCTACGCGCTTACCGGCAAGACCTGCGATATCCAGTAGTTGAAATGCAGTGGCATTCTCAGGAACTATGGTTGATTCCC
>DAOWEP010000036.1 GCA_030638455.1 Gammaproteobacteria bacterium | reverse complement strand
GGATGAACCGTTTTGCTGCAATACAACTTTGCCCGGCGTTTAAAAAACGTGAGGCAACCGCAACCTTTACCGCTGCATCCAGATCAGCATCTTCAAGCACAATAAACGGATCAGACCCACCCAGTTCGAGTACGGACTTTTTTAATGCCTTCCCTGCACTCGCGGCGACTGATTTACCTGCAACCTCGCTACCCGTGAGGGTCACCGCATGTATATAGGGGTGTTCGATCACCTTCGATACTAACGATGCGGGGATCATTAGGGTACGAAATACGCCATCTGGAAAACCTGCCTCTGCAAATACCTGCTCGATGGCCAATGCGCATTGTGGAACATTCGACGCATGTTTTAACAAGGCAGTGTTTCCGGCAATAAGGGTGGGTGCCGCAAATCTGAAGACCTGCCAGAAAGGGAAGTTCCACGGCATTACGGCCAGGACTGTGCCAAGGGGCTGATAGGCTACATAACTTTTGCCTGCATCCGATGCGATTATTTCATCTTTTAGAAAGTCCGGGCCGTTCTCGGCATAGTACTCGCACCCCTGCACACACTTCTCTACCTCTGCTCTTGATTCATGGATTAACTTACCCATCTCCATGGTGATCAGGCGTGCAAATTCTTCCTGTCTCTTTCTTAAGACCTCAGCGGCCTTGCGCATTAATTCACAACGTTGCTTCAGATCTGTTCCTGACCATTTCGGCTGGGCGATCGCACATTCCTGTAATACGGTACCCAGATGGATTTCACTCCAGGTCTCGAACGTTTTCAGGGTGACCCCATCTGCCGGATTGATAGAACGCATGGTCATTGGCTCCTCCAACTAGTATTCTTATCTTTAATGTTTATCTTTTTTCAATTTGTTAATAGTATATATTGTTGTAACAACGATAACGAAGTGTGAGCCACTTATACCATCATTCTGACCTAAGTGTATAAATATTATGAGAAAATCCAAGATCTGTATTCTGGGTGGGACCGGATTTGTAGGACAACAACTCGCAGCAAGATTTGCTTCTCTTGGTTATCAGGTACTGATTCCAAGCAGACGTCCTGAACGTCACCGCGAACTACTGGTTTTGCCCGATATCCAGCTTAAACGAGCAGGCAGTCTTAATCAGGATGAGTTGAATGGTCTTTTTTCTGGCGTAGATGTCGTTATCAATCTGATCGGGATTCTGAATGAAAAAGGCAATAACGGCCTTGGCTTCCAACGCGTACATATTGGATTGACACGCAAAATAATCGCGGCCTGCAAACATGCGGGTGTTCATCGCCTGCTTCACATGAGCGCACTGAATGCAGACCCGAAAGGCCCCAGCCACTACCTTCGCAGCAAGGGAAAGGCAGAAAAAGAGGTGCTGGGTGTAGAATCCGGGCAACTACACGTGACCTGCTTCCGGCCTTCTGTCATCTTTGGCCCCGGAGACGGTTTTTTTAACCGTTTTGCCGCCTTATTACGAATGTCCCCGTTTATCTTTCCGCTGGCATGCGCAGAAAGCCTGTTTTCTCCAGTGTATGTGGGCGATGTAGTAGATGCGTTTATTAATACCCTGGATAACGAAGAAAGCTTTGGACAGGCTTATGAGCTTTGTGGGCCTAACCAATTTTCTCTCAAGCAGTTGGTGGAATATACCTCACAACAATTGGGCATGCACCACCTGGTTATTGGCCTGAGCCCCGGTATGTCTTGTTTGCAGGCAAGGATGCTGGAATTCATTCCCGGCAAACCTTTTTCGCGCGATAATTATGCTTCTCTTCAGGTGGACAGTGTATGCAGCACGAATGACCTTGATGAACTTGGAATCCACCCGACCACGGTAGATTCCGTCGTTCCCGGCTATCTGGCACAGCAATCTACCAGAGGCCGTTATGACAAATACCGGCAACTGGCAAATAGATAGCTACCATTTAAATTTAAGGGCCTGCTAACCGACGCAATATCTAAGGAATCTCTGGTTAATTCGTCATTCCGGACGGAGCGTAGCGGAGATCCGGAATCCAGGAGTTGAAATGTCAGTAAGTTACTGGATTCCGGCATGCGCCGGAATGACAACAAATGAATTAATCAGGGTTTCTCTAACTGCTGCATAATAGCGTTACGCTGACCAGCCTCCATTGCGCCTATTTTTCTGGCTGCATCATAGAAAACCGTTAATTCACCCTTGTGTTGTTTTAATAGTGCACGAAAGGCAGGCACATATTGCTGGTACATGGAGATAGAGGCAATCTTCGCATTATTCAGGTTCTTGCCCATCCATTCATCATAAGCAGAATATCCTGACCATTTTTCTTTTAATCCCTGGTATTCCTGTCTCATTGTATTCAATAGTTCCTGTTTATTTTTTCGCAACACCTGTTTATCACCCGAACTCATGGAGCCTAACTGGACAGAGGAAAAAAGGGTTTCCAGATTTTTCTGGTAGCGCATGACCAGTTTTACAAACTCGTGCCGTCTTGCCCTGGCTACAAGATATTTATTATTTTGATCAACAGCACCTTCACTTTCCAGCCAACGACGTACGCCTTCCACTCCTACCATGGCCGCAAAAGATTCATTAAAGCTGATATCGCCCTTGATATAGAGCAACTGGTGTGCCAACTCATGAAAAATCAGGCCCGCAAGCTCCGGCTCCGGCCAGTCTATTACGGTATTCAGTACAGAATCATTAAACCAGCCCAGCGTGGAATAGGCCGAGATGCCTGCAACATACACATCATTCCCCTGCAACCGTAACTCTTCTGCAAATTCTTCAGCGGCTGATTCACGAAAATATCCCCGGTAACTCAAACACCCTGCCACCAGAAAACACCATTTAACGGGTTCCACCGAAAATTCGGGGGCTGCAAATACATTCCAGACTACATATTGCCTTTCCAGATCTGCATAACTCTGAAAACTTTTATTGTCAGGAAGCTTCATCGCCTTGCTGGCAAAACTGCGTATTTTTTGTACTCTCTGGAGCTTTAACCTTAATTTATCAGGTGTTTCAGGATTGCTAACCAGGTCATCAATCGATTGTCGCTTCCCTAGAACTTCTATCTGGCCATGAATTGCCTGTCCATAATAACCAAGGCCTGTACACCCGGTTAGTTGTGATATCAGCAAAAACAATAATATTAGTCGTGACATGTTCTATTTCACATTACCATGCATTCTGCATATAAAAACCTTCTAAATCATGTTATAAAACAAGTTAGCACAAATAAAAATAACATTATGAAAAAAGAAAGGCGGCTATATCCCAGGCTAAAAACGGACTTCCCCATTGAGATCACAATGCCTGATGGTGAGATCGTTACCGCCACCACCATAAATCTCTCTACGAGTGGTGTCCAGATGGAATGTGGTCGCAGCGAGGCCAGTCAGATGTTTTCTGTAAGTGAAGATGAGAAAACACTTGGCAAACCCATAGAACTAAAAACATGCCTGAAGTTGCCCATCAAACCAACAGCGCCAATAGAAATATGTCTTTTATGCCGCATTGTAATCTCCAGAAGGCTGGAAGAAAATGTATACCACATCGGCCTGAAATACATAGACCTCAAGGAAGACCAGCAGCAAACCCTGGAAACCTATCTTGAACAGCTTTTGAACTCAAAGTAATTAGCTCCAGAGTTTAACAATGGAAATTTATCTTGTTGGTGGTGCAGTACGAGACAAGCTACTCAACCTGCCCGTAGGAGACAGGGACTGGGTGGTTGTAGGGGCAACCCCTGAAGAAATGGAACAACGGGAGTTTCGTCTGGTAGGTAAAGATTTCCCGGTTTTCTTACACCCCGAAACACATGAAGAATATGCTCTCGCGAGAACAGAGCGCAAAACCGGCCCCGGTTATAAAGGTTTTGCAGTTAACGCCTCCCCTGACGTAACGCTGGAACAGGACCTGGAAAGACGGGACCTGACCATAAATGCAATTGCAGAAGCCCCTGATGGCAAGATCATTGATCCGTTCAACGGACAGAAGGACCTGGACAACTGTCTTCTAAGGCATGTATCCCCCGCATTTTCTGAAGACCCGGTACGTATACTCAGGGCTGCCCGCTTTGCTGCGCGCTTTGCTCCACAGGGATTTCACGTTGCGCACGAGACCAATGAGCTGATGCGCAATATGGTACAAAACGGAGAAGTAGACGCATTGGTACCGGAAAGAATCTGGGCGGAAACAGAAAAGGCATTGCAGGGAAAACAACCTTCACGTTTTACTGAGGTATTACGTGGTTGCGGTGCGCTGGAAAAAATCTCCCCTGAAATTGATGTACTGTTTGGTGTTCCACAACCGGAACATTATCACCCCGAAATTGATACCGGTGTTCATATTCTCATGGTGCTCGACCAGGCCGCTCGATTAAGTGATGACCCCATGGTTCGTTTTGCCGCGCTCGTACACGATCTGGGCAAGGGAGCATCGCCTATAGAAGAATGGCCCAGACATAAAGGCCATGAACAGAGAAGCGCCGTACTGGTAGAAGCATTGTGCCAGCGTTTGCGTGTACCCAAAGATTACCGTGAGCTTGCCATTACGACTGCCAAGTATCACACCCAT
>DAOWEP010000186.1 GCA_030638455.1 Gammaproteobacteria bacterium | reverse complement strand
GTACCCATTGACAAGCTTTGTACTTCATACAGGAAAATAAAAAGTGCGGAAGATATGCCTCCTCTTTTGATTGAACAGATTGCGCATTTCTTTGAACACTACAAGGACCTTGAAGACAACAAATGGGTAAAGATAGAAGGCTGGAAAGGACTGAGCGAAGCCAAAAAGGAAATTATGGACAGCCTTAAAAGGTTCCAGGAATCCCCAGAAAAGCCCTGTTTCTGATTTTACATAAGGACATAGTTGAATAGTATGAAAGTCTGTATTGTCTCTGATAGTCATGATAATCGTGCCTTGCTCAAAGAAGCCGGAGCCGATGCCCATGCGCGTGGCGCAGAAGCGATATTACACTGTGGTGATATTGTCGCACCCAGCACCTTGAGTGTACTACGCGAATTTAAACTCCCTATCTACGTGATTAACGGCAATAACACCGGAGACATGCATGCTATGTATCGCATGGCATCCAAACCAGATAACTATCTTCATTTTTATGGGCATGATGCGGACCTCAATCTGGGAGGACGCAAGATATTTATTGTGCATTACCCTCACTATGCAGAAGCAATGGCCACTACAGGCAACTATGATCTGGTGTGCTGCGGGCATGACCACAAAACCAGCATTAAACCTGTATCCAATATCAAAGGTAAAACCACCATGCTAATTAATCCTGGCACAGTAGGTGGTGTGGCCGCACCGGCCACATATGTGTTTGGAAATCTGGAAACGATGGAGTTTGATGAAGTCGTGATCGGGGAACTGTCTGAGCTAGATCAGAATCAGGCGAGATTTACAATTTAGGCCCTCAGGAGCCTGACCTACACATCGTACATACCACCTTCCCAGAATTCGCCCGTACTAATCCTGCGACTATCGATCAAATGATTTACCAGGTCTTCCAGTGAAAAATGGAGTATCAGGTTTTCGATCTCCAATGGGGTTATCCTGCATTTATTTTCGAGTGCCATTTGTTGTTCTTCTTTATCATCTTCTACCTGCATCAGGAATGGATTGTCGAGTGCCGCTTCGATGCCGGTATTTAATCGGGTATCCCGATGATGATGCAGATCCTCTTCCTGAAGACCTTTGATTAACGTCTCAAACTCTGGCCATGCCTCCATAGGACATAAATCCAGTAACTGGATGAAACTTTCCAGGAAAGGAGGTGGATCCTTAAACAATGCCCCGCGATCTTCATTCAACTTCTGCATTTCAATTTCGCAGAGCTCTCGCTGGTCCTCGTTTAATAAATCATGCTGCTCCATGTCATGATGGAAGTGTTCAGCCAGCACGATCAGCAGTACCAGAAAGTGCTTAATATCATTCTGCTCACTATCACTGAATTGAAGCAGCGTATCTCTGGAAATTGGGCGGTTCCTTCTCCTGATCCGCTCCTTTTCTTCTTCGGTAAGAACCTTTTTACCTTCAATTGGTTCGAGTTCAAGTTCCATTGGCATGATCTTTCAGCATATATCCAATATATCGGCTAAATCCTGAGTTTCTAAAGGTATATGAGGGTTGAAACGGATAACGTGATGTATTTTTTATCCAAGAATATCAGTGGTTTATCAGGTATTGTGCTCCACCCACTTACTCCCACTTTCCAGTGTTTCCTTTTTCCAGAACGGCGCCTTCGATTTCAACTCGTCAATCAGAAACTGGCAGGCATCAAAAGCCGCTGCACGGTGGGCTGACCAAACTGCTACAACCACGATTGGTTCGTCCGGTAATATTTTCCCGACCCGATGGATGATCAGGCTATCCAGAATCGGCCATTTATCTTCTGCCTGCCTTGAAATCTCCTCAAGATATTTCTCAGTCATGCCAGGGTAATGCTCAAGCTCCATGTCTTTGACATCTTCACCTTCATTAAAGTCACGCATGGTGCCAACAAACACAGCTGTACCACCATATTGCCCAGACTTACCCATAGACTCCTGATACGCCTCTACTGCCTGCCATGGGTCAAAGAAAGTTTTGCTAATCAGTATCTTCATTTATCCCCCTGTTACGGGCGGGAAGAAGGCAACCTCGTCACCATCTTTAACCGCTGCATCAGGTTTTACATACTCAAGATTGATTGCGCATAGCGTATTGACAGGCATAGACTCACCATTGACAACCATGTTCCAGATATCTTCAACTGTAGATATCTTTCCATTAGAAATGGCTTCTGCGGATACCTCATCGGCATCACGTCCCAGTCGTTCCTTTAGAGATGCAAAATATTTTACCTGGATAGCCACTTTTGTCTTTCCTTACTATTTATTCAAGCAAATTATCTATTCAAGCTATCTATTATAGTTAAAAGGGTTATTCTCATTGCGTGAAATACAAATGTAGCCTACTATTTTCCAGGCAGGCTATCTACAATTAAAATCAATATGCGGGTTCTTCCTATAGCCCTGGATGGCAATTTATAGAAGCGCTAATGGTCACTATACTGAATTTTACCTATGCCTAAACTAAATCATTTTAACCAGTCTGGTGATGTCCATATGGTCGATGTGGGCGATAAGGAAATCACGCTCAGACAGGCAATAACTGAAGGCCGAATTTATATGCAACCTGATACTCTGAAGATGATAGTTGAGGGTAAGCATAAGAAGGGAGATGTTCTAGGTATTGCAAGAACGGCAGGGATTATGGCCGCAAAAAAAACTTCTGATTTAATACCTCTTTGCCATCCAATTTCCATAACGCATGTGGATATTTCACTCGAACCAGTTACTGATGAGAATATTGTTATATGTACTACTACTGTAGAAACACGCGGCCAAACCGGTGTGGAAATGGAGGCGCTGACGGCTACACAAATTACTCTACTTACGATCTATGATATGTGTAAGGCCGTTGACCGTGGCATGGTGATCTCTGATGTATGCTTGTTACAGAAATCAGGCGGCAAGTCCGGGCTCTGGGAAAAGCCCGGGGAAAGAAATGCGCGCAAAAAAGATTAAGGAGAAAAAGAATAATGCAGCATTTTGATTTCATAGTGATAGGAAGCGGGCCTGCCGGACAACGAGCCGCAGTACAGGCAAAAAAGATCGGAAAAAATGTCGCTGTAATTGAACAACGCACTGCTGTCGGTGGTGTTTCTGTGCACACGGGTACAATCCCCAGTAAAACATTGCGAGAGGCCGCACTTTATCTATCTGGCTGGAACCAGCGGGGCCTCTATGGACACAGTTATCGATTAAAAAAGCAGGTCACTCTCGAAGACCTGATCAACAGACTTAATATTACATTAACACACGAGGTAGAGGTTATTCGGGCTCAACTGGCCAGAAATAATGCCGTTGTCATCCACGGTACCGCCACTTTCGTAGACGCAAACACCATAAAGGTTGAGTCGGAAACAGGTGAAATTAATCAATATACGGCAGACAAGTTTCTGATCGCAACAGGCACACGCCCGATACGACCTGAGAATATCACGTTTGATAATGAAACTATCATCGATAGCGATGGTGTAATGAACTTAAAAAAGCT
>DAOWEP010000106.1 GCA_030638455.1 Gammaproteobacteria bacterium | reverse complement strand
TTATCCGTATCTTCGCGAATCCGGATATCCAGTGGTAAGGAGCCAAGGAACGGCACGTCGAATTCATCCGACATCTTCTCACCGCCACCTTCACCGAAGATATGCTCTTCATGGTTGCATTCGCTGCAAATATGGATACTCATATTTTCAACAATACCTAACACAGCAACTTCTACCTTCTCAAACATCTTCAGACCCTTGCGCGCATCCAGTAAGGCAATATCCTGCGGGGTGGTAACGATTATTGCGCCACTAACGGGAACCTTTTGTGCCAATGTAAGCTGGGTGTCACCGGTGCCGGGCGGCAGGTCGATAATCAGATAATCCAGATCATTCCAGGCGGTATCTTTTAGCAGTTGCTCCAGCGCCTGGGTCACCATCGGGCCACGCCAGATCATCGGGGTATCTTCATCAATCAGATAACCAATCGACATGGACTGCAAATGGTAGCTAACCATAGGCTGTAGATGCTGACCATCTTCCGTATTTGGCTTGCCACTAATACCCAGCATGCGTGGCTGGCTTGGACCATAGATATCTGCATCCAGAATACCTACTTTTGCACCTTCCTGTGAAAGAGCCAGCGCCAGATTAACAGACATAGTAGACTTACCCACACCACCCTTGCCTGATGCCACTGCAATAATATTCTTTACGCCCTCTATGGCATTCACATTTTTCTGGACGGTATGTGCTTCTATCTTCCAGCTGACTTCCACATTGGCAGTATCGACTCCATCAATAGCCTCTACCTTTTCCTTCAGGTCTGCTACCAGTTTGTCCTGAAAACCTTTTGCAGGATATCCCAGCACAACATTAATGTTCACCTTGCTTCCATCAACATCAATTTTCTTAACTGCCTTGGCAGAAACCAGATCCTTATCCAGATGAGGGTCAATATAGCCTTTAAGGGCGTCCTCTACCTGCGATTGGGTTACATTCGCCATAACTCAACAACCTCCACTAATTTGAAGATAAACGTCTATTCCAGATATCTTTAGATTACGAAAAAAGAAAAACTTAGTAAAAAACTCAACTATTATACACGAATTTTTCGGGTGCAGTAGTATTTCATAATTCACCAATTAACTCTAAAATTTCGTGTTTCATCGAATCCATGGATATGTGGCCATCATTAGCCAAAAACAAGCCTAATTGGTTAATAATTATACAATTAATGGGTTTTTATAAAATCGCAGTGAGCTCCTTAGATACGGTATACTGCAAAATTATCATTAAAAACAGATAGAAAATGAATCAATCCGAACAAAATACCAGAAAAATTCTGGTTACCAGTGCCCTGCCCTACGCCAACGGAAGCATCCATCTTGGCCACCTGGTGGAATATATCCAGACAGATATCTGGGTTCGCTTCCACAAAATGCGGGGGCATGAATGCTACTATGTGTGCGCCGATGACACACACGGCACTCCGATTATGTTACGCGCCCAACAGGAAGGCATCACACCCGAAGCCCTGATCGAACGCGTCCATGAAGAACACCTGAAGGATTTTACTGACTTCAATATCCGGTTTGATAATTATTACTCTACCAATTCAGAAGAGAATAAAGAGCTGGCACTAGGCATCTATTCACGGTTAAAGAAAAAAGGACTGATAGAGGCCCGCACCATTGAGCAGTTCTATGACCCGGACAAGGAAATGTTTCTGCCAGACCGCTTCATCAAGGGTGAGTGCCCCAAGTGTCATGCACAGGACCAGTATGGTGATGGCTGTGAAAGCTGCGGTACCACCTATTCACCCACCGATCTGATCAACCCGGTATCGGCTGTTTCTGGCGCGACACCGATTAAAAAAGAATCTGAGCACTACTTTTTCAAGCTGGATCAATGCGAGGACTTCCTGAAACAATGGATGCAGACAGGCCATAAAGGAAACAATTCTGCTCCATTACAGGTTGAATCCAGCAACAAACTGGAAGAATGGTTTGAATCTGGCCTGCGTGACTGGGACATCTCACGTGACGCCCCATACTTTGGTTTTGAAATTCCGGATGCGCCGGGCAAGTACCTGTATGTATGGCTGGATGCGCCGGTAGGCTATATGTCCAGTTTCAAGAATTACTGCACCCAGCACAATATAGA
Organism: Gammaproteobacteria bacterium; assembly: GCA_030638455.1. Classification (GTDB taxonomy): domain Bacteria; phylum Pseudomonadota; class Gammaproteobacteria; order DAOWEP01; family DAOWEP01; genus DAOWEP01. Next base: position 6,505 of record DAOWEP010000106.1, on the reverse strand, counting down.
CTTTGATAAATGGTGGAATACGGATAGCGAGACCGAGCTATATCACTTTATAGGCAAGGACATTTTGTACTTCCATGCCCTGTTCTGGCCGGCCACATTACACTTCGCCGATTACCGCACGCCCAGCAAGGTCTGTGTGCACGGTTTTCTGACCGTAAACGGAAAGAAGATGTCGAAGTCACGCGGCACCTTTATTACCGCACGCTCGTACCTTGACCATCTCGAACCTGAATACCTGCGCTATTATTATGCGGCCAAATTGAATGAGCGTGTCGAGGACATTGACCTGAATCTGGAAGATTTCGTATTACGCGTTAACAGCAACCTGATTGGCAAGTACATCAATATTGCCAGTCGTAGCGCAGGCTTCATCACCAAGCGCTTTGATGGAAAACTGGCCGACCAGCTGGATAGTGACGGCAAAAATCTTCTCGACGAAATACAGGGGAAAACGGGTGATATAGCCAGCCTGTATGAAAACCGTCAATTCAGTGAAGCCATTAAACTGATTATGAGCCTGGCAGACCTCGCGAATGAATACATCAACGATATCAAACCATGGGAAATAGCCAAGCAGGAAGGCCAGGAAGAAAAACTACATCAGTCCTGTACCACGAATATAAACGTATTCCGTCTGCTTACGCTCTATCTAAAACCGGTAATGCCGGAACTGACAGAAAAGGTAGAGGCCTTTCTGAATATTGAACCCATTCAATGGTCCGACAGCTCGCAACTATTGTTAGGTCATACTATTAACAAATACAAACATCTGGCCAAACGCATAGAGGCTGAACAGGTAACCGCCATGGTTGATAAAAGCAAAGAAACCCTGCAAGCAAAAGAAGAGCATTCTCCAGCAAGACATGGTGAGGCGCAACAACACCCTGCCATTGCGGATACCATAGAATTTGAAGATTTTGCCAAAATCGATCTACGTATTGCAAAAATAGTGAAGGCCACCCATGTGGACGGGGCAGACAAACTGCTACAACTTACCCTGGATATTGGCGAACCGGAAGGCAAAACACGTAATGTATTCGCCGGCATAAAATCGGCCTACCAACCTGAAGACCTTGAAGGGAAGTTGACGGTAATGGTGGCCAATCTGACACCAAGGAAGATGCGGTTTGGTGTTTCAGAAGGCATGGTGCTGGCAGCAGGTCCCGGGAGTAAGGATCTCTGGATTCTTCAGCCAGATGAAGGTGCTCAACCGGGAATGAAGGTGAAATAACAGTAACCAGAATCCTGTTACTAATACTATTTACCAAGAGACTACCCTATATTGTCTATATCATTATTAATGATTTTACTCGACACTAGAGACTGGAGAATAGAGCCTTAAGACCATGACTGAATATGCCCTTATTCTGATCAGTACCGTACTCGTCAATAATTTTGTCCTGGTAAAATTTCTGGGTCTGTGCCCGTTCATGGGCGTCTCCCGAAAACTGGAAACGGCCACAGGAATGTCATTAGCCACAACCTTCGTGCTAACAATCTCATCGGTATGCAGTTATCTGGTAAATGAATACCTGTTGCTCCCATTGGGAATTGAATATCTACGTACCATCAGCTTTATCCTGGTTATCGCAGCAGTCGTTCAGTTCACAGAAATGGTCGTACATAAAACAAGCCCGCTGCTTTATCAGGTACTCGGCATATTCCTGCCACTGATTACCACCAACTGTGCGGTACTTGGTGTTGCGCTGTTGAACACACAGGAACACCATGGGTTTATACAATCAGCATTGTACGGCTTTGGCGCGGCTATCGGTTTCTCCATGGTATTAATATTATTTGCCGCAATGCGGGAGCGTGTTGCAGTAGCAGATGTGCCGGAAGCATTTAAAGGAAACGCAATTGCCCTGATTACTGCCGGATTAATGTCGCTGGCATTTATGGGGTTCTCTGGCCTTATCAAGGTATGAGGGCCTCGTTATTAATTCATGAACACGCACTTTGAACCCCAAATTCACCACATCTGTGTTGCAAATCTTGGCAATAGTCCTGCTATTACCTACGATTTGCGCCTTGATGTGGTGAATTTGGGTCTCCAATCTGCCGCGCTCAGAATTAATAGCGAGGCCCTTTTATTCATAAACAGATGATAAGCGCAATTCTTGCAATCACAGGGCTCGCAATCGTTTTTGGCCTGATACTTGGCTATGCTGCAATCCGTTTCAAGGTTGAAAGTGATCCGGTTGTGGACAGGGTGGATGCAATACTTCCGCAAACCCAATGTGGCCAATGCGGTTATCCTGGTTGCCGCCCATATGCTGAGGCGATAGCCAGTGGAGAAGCAGACATCAACCAGTGCCCACCGGGTGGCGAAGCCACCATTATTGCGCTATCTGATTTACTGGGCGTAGATGCAAAGCCACTAAATCCGGAAAACGGGGAAGAACAACCAAAGACCGTGGTGGTTATCGACGAACAGGTCTGCATAGGTTGTACCTTATGCATTCAGGCATGTCCGGTAGATGCCATTCTGGGTGCCGCCAAACAAATGCATACTGTAATAACAGATGAATGCACTGGCTGTAACCTGTGCATACCACCATGCCCGGTAGAATGTATACACATTGTGCCGGTCAAGCAGGATATCAGTACCTGGAAATGGCCATTCCCGGAAGGGTCAAAAGAGTCGGAAGCGCCTGACATAGATGACACAGTACTGGCAGGAAGCAGCAAATAACCATGACGGCAAAATCAAAAAGACTTTGGCATTTTAATGGTGGGCTGCATTTACCCGGCAACAAGAAAATGTCCACAGGCCAACCTATTGCAAGAGCCAGACTCCCAAAACATTTGATACTTCCGTTGCAGCAACATATCGGAGAACCGGCAGAACCTATAGTAAAAGCCGGCGACAAGGTACTGAAAGGTCAATTGATCGCACATGCAACCGGATATGTCAGTGTACCTGTGCATGCACCGAGCTCTGGAACTGTTGTAGAAATATCCGAGCAAGCGGTTCCTCACCCCTCCGGCATGTCTGCACCCTGCATAGTTATAGAGACAGATGGCCATGATGAATGGATGACCTTGCCTAAACCGGTGCCGGATTATAAGAAAATGAACCCTAGCGCACTGCGTAACCGCATACGGGAGACAGGAATTGTGGGGCTTGGTGGCGCCGGCTTTCCTTCTTTTATAAAGATGAATCCAGGTGCCCGCATGAGCATAGACACTCTTATTTTAAATGGCGCTGAGTGCGAACCCTATATCACCTGCGATGACATGCTGATGCGTGAACATGCAAAGGAAATCCTCTCCGGGCTACTGATCATTCGTCACGCATTGCAGGCCAGACAATGTTTGATCGGGATTGAGGACAATAAACCGGAAGCCTATGCAGCAATGGTTGAGGCATTCGAAAATATACGAAAGCAGCAAGCTGCCGATACTGACAATATCCATATACTGAAGATACCTACCATATATCCTGCAGGCAGTGAAAAACAGATTGTAACGGTATTGACAGGTAAGGAAGTACCCAGCAATGGATTACCGATTGATATAGGAATTGTTTGTCATAACATGGGGACTGCCGTAGCCACCTATCATGCAGTAATGCGCTCACAACCTCTGGTTTCTCGCATCGTAACTATCACGGGCCAGGGAGTAAAGAACCCGTGCAACCTGGATGTCCCATTTGGCACCCCCATTAAGGACCTGATTGAACAGTGTGGTGGATACACAGAAGAAATTAAACGCATGATTATCGGTGGCCCTATGATGGGCTACACTATGCCAACAGACGAATTACCCATTACTAAAACGATAAACTGTGTACTGTGTGCAAGTGAGCAGGAAGCTCCAGACCCCAGACCGCAGATGCCCTGTATACGGTGCGGGGAATGCACAAAGGTATGCCCGGTTCAGTTACTGCCTCAGCAGATGTACTGGTACTCCCATGCCAAGGATTTTGACAAGATACAGGACTATCATTTGTTTGATTGTATAGAATGTGGTTGCTGCGCTTATGTTTGCCCCAGCCATATTCCACTGGTGCATTACTTCCGATACGCCAAAACCGAGATATGGGCCCAGGAAAGAGACAAACAAAAATCTGACATTGCCAGGAAACGGCATGAATTCAGACAGGAAAGAATCGACCGGGAGAAGGCGGAACGCGAAGAGCGGATGCGCAAGAAGAAAGAAGCCCTGAAAAAATCGCAGGGCGGCTCGAACGAACTGGATCCGAAGAAGGCCGCCATTCAGGCCGCGATGGAGAGGGTACGAAAAAAGAATGAGGAAATCGGCATTAACCCAAAAAATACAGATGGACTTACGGAAGAACAACAAAGAAAAATCAGTGAAGTGGATGAAAGGAGAAAGCGACTACAACAGCATGAAAAAGATAACGAACACTCCATAAATACTCCAATCGACTAACTATAAGCAAAACCGATGCATTTCAACAATACAAGCTCACCCTTTCTGGAACCTCAGAATGATGTGACCATCATCATGAGACGGGTTATCTATGCATTAATTCCGGGCGTCATCTGTTGTTTCATATTATTTGGCTGGGGAGTATTTTTTAACATCATCATTGCTAGCGTAACCGCGCTTTCCTGTGAGGCGCTTATACTGGCATTGCGTGGTCGGGCAATAGCCAGGCCTCTAAACGATGGCAGCGCACTATTAACTGCCATTCTGCTTGCAATTGCATTGCCTTCACTCGCACCCTGGTGGTTAACGGTGACTGCTACCGCCTTTGCTATTATTATTGCCAAACACCTGTATGGTGGCCTGGGCTATAACCCGTTTAACCCCGCCATGATAGGCTACGTGGTTGCACTAATTTCCTTTCCACAACAAATGACCCAATGGCTAGCGCCACATACCGGCCTCCACTTCAGTTTTTCAGAAACTGCAGCTATCCAGTTTCTGGGCAAAACTCCAGCCACACTCCAGCTGGACAGTATGACCATGGCAACGCCATTGGATGCATTAAAAACGCAGCTCAGTCTTAGTCAGACCATAAGCGAAATCAGCACAACACCCATTTTTGGAATCTTTGGTGGCGCCGGCTGGGAATGGATTGGCCTGAGCTTTTTGATCGGCGGATGCTGGTTACTCTTTATGGGTGTTATACGCTGGCATATTCCGATTGCGATGTTGCTTGGCCTGTTTCTAACCGCCATGTTCTTCCACACAATAGACTCTGATACCTATTCTCCCCCATTGTTCCATCTGTTCAGTGGTGGTGCGATGCTGGGTGCATTTTTTATAGCTACCGACCCGGTAACGGCCAGCACCACCAACAGAGGAAGACTGATCTATGGCGCAGGTATTGGCATTCTTACTTACATCATACGTACCTGGGGCGGGTATCCAGACGGGGTTGCCTTTGCTGTCCTGTTAATGAACATGGGCGTACCAACGATAGACTATTACACACAACCAAGGGTACTTGGTGCGCGTGATGAGTAGGTGTTGGTAATATGGGCAAATCACCTTTCATTAATATCATTACCTCGACGATCCTGCTGGCATTGTTTGCGATCGTCGGCACAGGCCTGGTGGCATATACCTTTGAAAATACAGAAGAACGAATCAAGCTCAATGAGAAAAACGCATTATTGCGAAGCCTGCATGCCCTGATACCACCAGAAAAGCACGATAATGATATTTTTCATGACTCCCTTCAGGTAACCATGCCTGCAATGCTGGGTACATCCGATCTGGTTACCGTATACCGGGCGCGTAAAAATGGAGAACCTGTAGCAGTTGCGCTTACCGCAGTTGCCCCCAATGGTTACAGTGGCGCAATCAAGTTATTGATCGGCATTCTCTACGATGGCACATTGGCCGGGGTGCGCATCGTCACCCACCATGAAACCCCTGGACTGGGTGATGCTATTGAGGAAACCCGTTCTGACTGGGTTCTCTCTTTTTCGGGGAAGTCCCTGGAGAATCCTAACAAGGCCGGATGGAAGGTAAAAAAGGATGGCGGCGTATTTGACCAGTTTACCGGCGCTACAATAACCCCACGTGCCGTAGTAAAAGCGGTGCATAAGGCATTACTCTACTATAATCAGGAACGTGATAAACTGTTTTCTTTTAGGAAAGAGCCCAAACCCAAGCCGACCCTGGAAAAATCATCAGAAACATAGAAATAATCGGATTCCATGAGCGCAAATAAATGAGTACTAATAAAATTCACAACATTGTGCAAGATGGTTTCTGGACTAATAACCCGGCACTGGTACAGCTACTTGGCCTATGTCCGTTGCTCGCGGTAACCGCAACGGTAGTAAACGGTCTCGGTCTTGGCATTGCCACCACACTGGTTCTGATAGGCTCGAATGTAACGGTCTCGCTAATCCGAAACCTTGTGCGCAATGAAATTCGTATCCCTGTATTTGTATTAGTCATTGCCTCATTTGTAACGGCGATTGAACTTGCCATGAATGCATTTTTTCATGACCTGTACAGAATACTCGGCATCTTTATTCCGCTGATCGTAACCAACTGCGCCATCATCGGCAGGGCC
>DAOWEP010000123.1 GCA_030638455.1 Gammaproteobacteria bacterium | reverse complement strand
GGCAGGGCCGAATCCTTTGCTTCTAAAAACTCGGTTACTCGTTCTTTTGTAGATGCAACCTCAATGGGGCTGGGCTTTACAGCAGTACTAGTGGTACTGGGTGGGCTGCGCGAGGCGATTGGCTTTGGCACGTTATTTTCACAGGCACACCTGATGTTCGGTGAGGCCGCGCGTGATTTAACCGTAACACTTGGCGAAGATTATCCCGGCTTTCTGTTAGCCATTCTTCCACCGGGAGCCTTTATTGGACTGGGGCTGTTAATCGCTATCAAGAATGTGATTGATAAGAGAATGGAGCAGAGAGCGACTCAGCCGGCTGGGAAACTGGCTGAAGCCAGCTAATCTGGATTTGGGTTATTTTTTTCATCGTTTACCCTGATCCAGACGGGGCCGTACCCTTACCTATCCTTAAAATAACAAAAAATGGCATCCAGCTGAAGTAGACACCAACAGAAACCATGAACAAAACCAAACGCATTGAAATTTTCAATCGCCTGAAAAATGCCAACCCCGCCCCTACTACTGAACTAAAGTACACCAACACCTTTCAGTTATTGATCTCGGTTATTCTTTCTGCACAGGCAACCGACGTGAGTGTGAACAAGGCAACCGAAAAACTATATAAAAAGGTTAGAACTCCCCAGGCCATGCTGAAGCTGGGTAAAGACCAGTTACGTGAATACATCAAGACCATTGGCCTGTATAACACCAAGGGAAAGAATATACTCAAGACCTGTACGATTCTGGTAGAGGAGCACAACGGCAAGGTCCCGGAAGATCGAAATGCACTGGAGGCACTGCCCGGTGTGGGCCGAAAGACGGCTAACGTGGTTTTGAATACTGCGTTCGGACATCCCACCATTGCCGTAGACACCCATATCTTCAGGGTATCCAACCGCACCGGTATTGCTCCCGGTAAGACGGTTCTGGAAGTGGAAAAAAAACTGTTAAAATTTGTTCCCGATGAATTCAAGCATGATGCGCATCACTGGCTGATCTTGCATGGTCGCTATACCTGTATTGCCAGAAAGCCCCGATGTGGATCCTGCGTGATAGAAGACCTTTGCGAATTTACTAAAAAGACTTCAGACTAGCACTCCTTATTACCATTAATCAGGCTCACATAAATCATACTCATAGAACATCATGCTCTTTGGCCAGGACCGCAATCAGATCAGGAAGTTCTTTCACCATGTTTGGCAGAAGCTTGAACACCATATGCCCATGGAACCACTTGAACAATTAATCGCAGATGTTATTGCGATACACCCTGAATACCATAATCAGATTGAGAAAATTGATGCCGGCATTGAACAGGAATATTTACCCGAGTCCGGTCAGTCCAACCCTTTCCTGCATATGGGAATGCATATTACAGTGCGTGAACAGGTACAGGCTGATCAGCCCACCGGCATACAACACATTTACAACACATTGATTGAAAAGAATTCTGATATACACGATCTGGAGCATCTGATGATGGACTGCCTGGCAGAGGCACTTTGGCAGGCCCAGCAAAATAACCAGCCCCCGGATGATCAGGCTTATTTGCTATGCCTGAAGGCACTTGCACAATAGAGCCCGCTTCTCATATTTATCACGAAAGGTTCACCAAACTGGAAATTTCTCTCGAAAATTCAGTAAAAAAGCATTAGATTGCAACTTTTCACGCAACCTGTAGTCGTACTGGATACGTGCAGTAATACGGTTACCAGCGCCTGAATAAAGGCAAGGTCACCGAATTCATGCTCCTGCATGAGCGCTAAATGTAAAAATGCAAAACTATAAACTATCTAACGAACGAAGGAGCTAACAAGATATGACCAAGAAACTTATTCAAAAACCCCTGAATGCAGCAATTGGGGCAGCAATCATTACCTCTCTTTCCGGTGCACCCCTGGCAAATGCTGACAGCAACCCTTTCGCAGCCAATCAACTTTCCAGTGGCTACATGGTTGCCGATATGGAAGGCAAATGCGGCGGCGAAAAGAAAGTAGAGAAAGAAGGTAAATGTGGTGAAGGCAAGTGCGGCGGCGAGAAGAAGGTAGAGAAAGAAGGCAAGTGTGGTGAAGGTAAATGCGGCGGTAGTATGATGAAAGAAGAAAAATCCATGAAAGAAGGTAAGTGTGGCGGCGAGAAGAAATCCAAAGAAGGTAAATGCGGCGGTAGCATGTAAGGCCTGAAACCGTATGGAAACAAAGCAATATCCAGTAAAAGGTATAGGACTCAGTTTAAAGCGGACCCTGATGGGCCCGCTCACTGAGCATCCTTCAGACCAGATTGATTTTTTCGAGGTCGCACCTGAAAACTGGATTAATATCGGTGGCGCACTGGGAAAACAATTGCGCCAGTTTACCGACCAATACCCTTTTGTATGCCACGGGTTATCACTTTCAATAGGCAGCCCCTCCCCCCTGGATACGGACTTTGTAAAACGCGTAAAGGACTTTATTAAAGATCATAATATCCTCTGCTACAGTGAACACCTGAGTTATTGCAGTGATGATGGGCACCTGTATGATCTAATGCCCATCCCCTTTACCGAAGAGGCCGTTCATTACGTTGCGAGCAGGATAAAACAGGTACAGGACATCCTGGAACAGAGAATTGCAATGGAAAACGTTTCTTACTATGCCGCACCCGGCCAGGAAATGAAGGAAATCGAATTTATAAATGCCGTACTGGAAGAGGCAGACTGTGATCTTCTGCTTGATGTAAATAATATTTATGTCAATAGCATTAACCACAAGTATGATGCCGAAAATTTCCTGAAATCACTTCCCGGTGACCGGATTGCCTATATGCATATTGCCGGGCATTTCAAGGAAGCAGAAGATTTACTGGTAGACACCCATGGCGCGCCTGTTATCGGCACCGTTTGGGACTTGCTGGACAAGGCCTACGAACATTTTGGCGTAGCGCCTACCCTGCTTGAACGCGATTTTAATATCCCGCCTTTGGCTGAATTATTGTCAGAAGTAGACCAGATTTCCGACGCCCAGAATAAACAGGATTTTACAACCATAGACAGAACCGAAAAAATATCGGCCATCCATGCACCCTGACTTTATCAACAAGCAATATGCGTTTGCCGCCCATATTCGCGACCCAAAAACCAACCCGCCACCTGCCGAGGTTGAAGCCCGAAGGATGGCCATATACAGCGAGTTTTTTTACAACAATGTAGAAAGTTTCGTTTCCAGTTCTTTTCCGGTGTTACGGGAATTGTATGAAGAAGACCAATGGCATGCCATGGTCAGGGATTTCTTTTCCCGACATAAATCTACTACACCCCTGTTTCTCGAGATCTCACAGGAATTCCTGATCTACCTTCAAAGTGAAAGAAACCTGGAGAATGACCCTCCATTTATTCAGGAGCTCGCTCATTATGAATGGATAGAGCTGGCTGCCTCGATTGCTGATGCCGAAATAGATTTTTCCCAAATTGACACTACAGGCAACTTCCTGGAAGGAAAACCTGTGTTATCCCCACTGGTCTGGCCGCTGAGTTACCAGTACCCGGTACATAAAATTAGCCCGAATTTCCAACCACAGGAACCCGAAGCAGAACCTGTATGTCTGATCATTTATCGTGACAGTAACGATGAAGTCGGTTTTATGGAAACTAACCCAGTGACGGCCCGACTGCTACAACTAATACAGGAAGCACCAGAAAACACAGGGAAACAACACCTGACAACAATAACTGAAGAAATGAACCACCCTAACCCAGATGTTGTCATATCAGGCGGACTGGAGATTATGGAAAATCTTCGTAAAACAGATATTCTGCCAGGCACCCGGATTTTATAAACACACAAAACTCTAAAAGAAAAGAATAAGGGCTATCGTTATGTTGACCACACTCCACCAATTACTGGATAAAACCCGTTCGATTGATTTTCTTGCGCCTCTTGCAATGCGTCTGTACCTCGCACCGGTTTTCTGGATGGCGGGAATGAACAAGTTCAACAGCTTTGAAGATACTGCCGCGTGGTTTGGCAATAAGGAGTGGGGGCTTGGCTTGCCCATGCCGGAGTTGATGACTTTTCTGGCAACCGCTACAGAGATTGCGGGTGGCATCATGCTGCTGTTTGGACTTGGTGTTCGCTGGATATCAATACCTCTTATGGTCACCATGGCCGTTGCCATTTTTGCAGTACACTGGGGAAACGGCTGGCAAGCCATCGCGGACCCAAAGATGTGCCTGTTTAATTGTGACTCGATAGATGGAGCCGTTAACAGGCTCAGTGCCGCAAAGTCTCTCTTACAGGAACACGGCAACTACAGTTGGTTAACAGAATCCGGAAACTTTGTGATTTCCAACAACGGCATTGAGTGGGCGACCACTTATTTTATCATGTTACTGGCCCTGTTCTTTATCGGTTCCGGGAAATACCTGAGCGCTGATTACTGGCTTTGCCGTAAATTCTGCAATAAATAAAGGTGGATAGCTTTAATTAACTACATCTAAACGAATGGATAAGAAATTCTTGCTCTATCCAGAATAATATCTGGATGTCTAACAAGCATCCTTTTCAAGATGATAGCTTGAATGAACACTAGAAATAAGACTTCTGTTTTTACCCACACAACTTACCCGGTCTAATACTACTAGCACCACCAATGTTTTTTGACTATTACATTTACCTGAATAGTTACAAATACTTGTTTTTCCCCACCATTCTTTAAAAATTTACCTGCTCCAAGTCAGAATATTGATGACTAAAGAAATACCCCCATTCGTCGATACTTAAAACAGGTTATTCATAAAAATCTATATTCAAAGACCACGATATTCAAAATGGAAGCGAAATACATAAACCCCGTACTTGAGGCCATGATGAACGTCCTCAAGACGATGGCAAAAGTGGATCCCAAACCAGGCAAACTTGCATTAAAAAACAGCAAAAAGGCTTATGGTGATGTCACCGGCATCATGGCTATGGTCAGTGATAAAGCAAAAGGTTCACTTGCAATCACCTTTACCAAACCTGCCATACTGGATATTGCAAAACGAATGCTGGGCGAAGATTTTACTGAAATTAATGACATGGTAACTGACCTGACCGGCGAAATTACCAATATGGTAACCGGTGGCGCAAAGGCGATCTTTGAGTCCCAGGGTCATGACTTTAATATGTCCCTGCCTACGGTTATATCAGGTGAGAACCACTCTGTAGAGCACAAGTCTGATGGCCCTACAATCGTTCTTCCATTCTCAATTGAAGCCGGGGATTTTTTTATTGAAGTTTGTTTTGAGTAACTCAGGTTTCTAAGATTTACTACCCAGTAGCTCTATCTGATAGCCATCCGGATCTTCCACAAATGCAATAATCGTAGTACCCGCATTCATTGGCCCGGCCTCGCGAATAATCTTGCCACCACGATTACGAATATCATCGCAGGCCTTATAGACATCATCCACTTCTATTGCCAGATGGCCGAAGCCTGTCCCGAGATCGTAGTGACCTGTATCCCAGTTATGCGTTAGCTCAATGACTGTATTGTCAGCCTCACCCCTATAACCAACAAAGGCGAGCGTGAATTTTCCATCAGGGTATTCCTTCCGACGCAACAACTGCATACCCAGAGTCTCGGTGTAGAACCTGATAGATTCATCAAGGTTCCCAACCCGGATCATGGTATGTAACAAACGCAACTTAACTATCTCTTTTCCTGCCCGCTATCCGAAGACGCAGCGCATTCAGTTTGATAAAACCTTCCGCATCCTTCTGATCATAGGCACCGGCATCATCTTCAAATGTAGCTATATTTTCATCAAACAGGCTATCAGAATCCGAGGCCCGCCCAACCACGATTACATTGCCCTTGTATAATTTCAGCCGCACCTTTCCGTTCACATGTTCCTGCGATGCATCTATCATCTGTTGCAACATATTACGCTCTGGACTCCACCAGTAACCGTTATATACAAGACTTGCATAGCGTGGCATAAGCTCATCTTTTAGATGCGCCACTTCACGATCCAGCGTGATGGATTCTATAGCCCGATGCGCCTTAAGCATTACGGTACCTGCCGGGGTTTCATAACAGCCACGAGACTTCATACCGACATAACGGTTCTCTACAATATCCGACCGCCCGATACCATGGTCACCTGCCTGCTTGTTAAGTGACTTCATGACCTGTGCCGGCGTCATTTTCTTTCCATCAATCGCAACAATATCTCCCTTGCAATACTCAAGCTCAATATATTCCGCCTTGTCTGGTGCCTTTTCCGGTGACACCGTCCAACGCCACATACCCTCTTCAGGCTCCGCCCAGGGGTCCTCAAGAATATCGCCCTCATATGAAATATGTAACAGATTGGCATCCATTGAATAAGGTGATTTTTTGCCGCGTTTCATTTCTACCGGGATACCATGCTGTTCTGCATAGGCCATGAGCTTTTCACGCGAGTTCAGGTCCCACTCACGCCATGGAGCAATAACCCTTACGTCCGGCTTTAATGCATATGCACCCAGCTCAAAGCGGACCTGGTCGTTGCCTTTACCCGTAGCACCATGAGAAATCGCATCTGCTCCTGTTTCATTGGCTATCTCAATCAGGCGTTTGGCAATCAATGGCCGCGCTATTGAGGTGCCCAACAGGTACTCACCTTCGTAGATAGCATTGGAACGAAACATGGGAAATACATAGTCACGGGCATATTCTTCGGTCAGATCATCAATATAGATTTCCTTCACGCCCATGGCCTGCGCCTTTTCACGGGCCGGCTCAACCTCCTCGCCCTGGCCAATATCAGCGGTAAACGTAACTACTTCACAATCATAAACATCCCGCAACCATTTCAGGATGATTGAGGTATCTAACCCGCCAGAGTAGGCCAGTACCACTTTTCTTACATCAGACTTGGACATAACAAACCCTTGATTCAGATGAATTCCCGGAAAACATTATTGAAACTATTCTCGAAACCATTGCTAAAGAAGAATGAAATTATACCTGATTGCACCATAAATACAGCAGTCAGATCCGAAAAACTGGAATTTAATAAAGGAAGGAAAGATACTTCTATCAAGAAGTATCCTTGAAAGAGCGCTAAATTATTCGAGCATGCGAATCCTTACACGCCTGTTTTTAGCCATACCACCCTTGGTCTTGTTGCTGGCTGCAGGTTTACGTTTACCGAAGTAACGCAGGTTAATCTTGGTTTCTTCAATTCCCTTGCTCTTCATGTACTCACGCACGGTTACTGCACGACGGTTGGATAACACATCATTATATGGATGCGTTCCCCTGTAATCTGCATGCCCTTCGATCGTGGCTGTTTTCACGGAAGGCATGAGTTTCATATAGGCTATAACGGTATCCAGTCTTCTTATGGCATCTTCCTTCAAATTATATTTGTCGGTATCAAAATACAACAGCATATTCTTGGCTGTTTCAAAATCATACGGAAGCAACTCACTGCTACACCTGCGATACTTTGTCAGTGCCTGCATAAAATTAACTGTTGACAGAGATACACTGACCTCATCCTGCTTGTCATCCAGATTTTTGAAATAAAGGGTTGGCCGCATACCCTGTTCAAGTTCTGCCAGGACCCTTAGAGATAAACTCCGCTTAAATACAAATGGCTTCTCTCCGGCACTGTAGGTCAACTCACCTAGCTTCTTGGTGTCTGTATTATGTTTCCAGTCAGGTGGGATTGAACGAAAAGTAGCTTTGCCTTTTTTTCTGGGAATTTCCTGAACAAGCATCCGAAACTGGAGTCGTTTTCCTGCACGACGAAAGAACTTTGCTACACCATACAGAGGGATTTCATGGGTAAGCGTACACTCTACAGTGGAAGTGGTCGTATCCCATTTTGAAGCATGAATATCCGCCTCATAATGCTGAGTGCCCGCTATTGCAGCCGGTATAGTAGCCGCGATACAAAACAGAAACAGTAATATTCTTTTTATGTTAGCAACCATCATTAATATTGTTTTTCCTGGTCAGACTTCACTTGATCAAGCTTCCCTAATCTAGATAGTCACACAGAACGCCTGTGGTTTGCCTTAACCTCAGACTCATCAGGATAGCCAGCCTCTTAAGCAGTTTTATAGCAAGCCTGGGATGTCTTTCGCTCATGTTATCCAATTGGTTCCTGGTGATCATAATCAGCCTTGTATCTTCCACCGCGATAGCGGTTGCGGAATGTGGGTAGCCATCAATTACCGCCATTTCACCCATGGTTTTTCCGGGGCGAACCGTGGTGACTTTCTTTCCTCCCTTGAGGATTTCAACGCCTCCATCCACAATCAGACACATGAAGCTACCTTTCGCTCCTTCGCGGAAGATCTTGACTCCCTTACGTGCAAGATAGGCACCAGTATAGGGTGCAATTTCCTCTATCTCTCCCATGTCGAACTCTTTTAATAACTGAATACTGGATAACATGGTGTGCAGCTCTTGCTGGAATCCCGCGCCTATCCCCAGTTGCTCAAGATCATTTCCCTCGTCTTCGTCGTCTATGGCCATATCTACCCTTTTTCTTATTGTGCTCATTACGTTTGCCTACATACAGGATAACCAGCAATTGCTCGCTTCTCCAGGTTATTCAGTACCAAAAGGCCTATTTTTTACCTCTACCTTTGGTTCTACGCAAACGTGACAACAAACGACGAGCCATTTCACCAAACATCTCGGTCTGGGTCGGGTGGGGATGAATCGCCTGGGCTACCTGATCCAGCGTCAACTCCCCAGCCACCATCATAACTGCTTCCCCTATAAGGGTATCTGCATGGTCCGCAAGGAAATGGACACCTACAATACGATGGGTTTGTTTGTCAGCCACTATCTTGATCATGCCATGCGTTTCATTAGTGATCATTGCCTTTGCATCAATATTCATTGGCATCTTGACCTCGGCAACATCCATCCCCCTGGACTTGGCCTGATCAACAGATAACCCGACAAAAGCGGCCTCCGGTCGGGTAAAAATTACACCACAATCCTTGTCCTGATTATATTGCATATCTTCACCAAGAATCGTTGCCGCAGCTATCCTTCCTTGCTGGCCGGCAGTATGGGCAAGCATTAGCCCGCCAACCACATCACCCACGGCAAATATATGGTCTGCGCTGGTTCGACCTCGATCATCTGCCTTGATAACGCCTTGCTCTATGGCAACACCGGCCTGCTCCAGCTTTAACGGCTCCAGTACCGGACGCTTACCGGTAGCCATTACTACATAGTCATAACTACAGGTATGTGATTTTTCGTCTTCACCTTTATAGGTGATTTTGATCGCACCAGGCTTGCCCTTGATAGAAGCAACCTGTACAGAGGTAAGTATGTCCAGATTCGGGTCGTCATTGAGTATTGCCGTTAGGCTCTTCGCGATTTCAGGCTCCACTTCAGCCAGGATGCGATCCTGCCCTTCCAGCAAGCTGACCTTGGTACCAAAGTCTTGAAAGATCTGCGCCATTTCCAACCCGATAGCGCCACCACCTATTACACCCAAACGCTTTGGAGCAGCATTCAGTCCCCATACGGTATCAGAAGTCAGCACTCCACCGCTTTCCAGCCCCTCATGTACTCCCGGAATTGGCGGGACAAAGGGTGGCGCGCCGGTTGCAATCACTGCACAACCAAATGTGATCTTCTCTCCTTTTGGTTTCTTACCCAATGATGCACGCTGATGCGGGTCTTTTGAGTTCCCTGAAGTATCGATAAATAAACAGTGATCATTTTCGAAAGATGCAAAACCCTGGATAACATTTATCTTCACACCCTTATCGGTCTTGAGTGCCATGGTGCCACGGGTTTCAAGTATATTGCGACGTGTCTGTTCCATTTTTTCCCAGTTCAGTTTTGCTTTAGTAGTGCCTTCCACTCCTAAATGCTCATCATGCATCCGGTCACGGATACGGTCTGCTGCTGCACGCCAGGCCTTGGAAGGAATACAACCTCTCCACAGGCACTCACCACCCGGAAAAGGCGAGTCGTTTATCATCGCCACCTTCATACCATGCGCGACCAGATCACGGGCACAATCCTCTCCTCCAGGACCACCGCCAATCACGACCACATCATAGTCCCAGTCTCCCTCCGGAATTGCTGGCCCACTCGGACCTATCCAGTCCCCTGGTTTTTCAATGATCCCCTTCAATGTATTGAGATACTTGGCCACTTCTGCACCATTCACTACCCTGTGATCAGCCGTAATGGTAAGTGGCATTCCTTCTTTTCCTGCAGATGAAATGGCCAGAATGGCGGCTGTGCCCGGGGTCGGAATGGCATCAAAATAACTGACCCCCAGCATGCCCATGTTGGAAACCATAAAGGTCGGGTTGGCGTATTCTTCCGGTGTAAGCCTGCGTGTGCGGGCACGGCCTACCAGATCATTCCAGTTTTCATTCAGCTCTTCCAGTGACAGGGAATCACAATTACGTAATACAGGTACGACCAGTCCTCCACCATCTGCGGCTACTGCCATTCCTACATCTACATTGCTACGCTCTACCAGTTTATCAACAGGTTGATAACACCAGTTCATTGTCGGGTGCTGCTCAATAGCAAGCGCACATGCCCTGGCGATCGCAACAGTTACCGAGACACCCTTACTCTTTGCGGCCTTGATGAGGGCACCAGGTTGCGCATTCACGGTAACCCTGAATGTAGGCATGGTGACCGATGAGGCCATAGAATGGCTTATCGCCTTTTCCATGGTATTCATATCGCGGCCATTACCAGGCACCTGCACTTCTTCAAAGGCCATGCCTGACTTTCCCGTACGCGGTTGCGCCTTTAGCAGGTCAGTTGCGGTTATCTCACCACTGGGGCCTGTGCCACGTATCTGGTTCAGGTCAATATTCATTTCACCGGCCAGCTTCCTTACATGTGGAGTTGCGTATCTGTTCTGCGGTCTATCCGCCGGCTGACTGATTCCAATAGAGGTCGAACTGGTCTGTGGCTGCGGGTTTGTAGTCAGTGTAGGTGCAATAGCGGAATTAACAGATGGAGTATGAGATGCGGTTTCTGGAGCACTTGAAGAGGCAGACATTTTTGCGGCCTCATTAACCACTTGCTCTTTTGTTTCTACCAGATAGGCCATGGCCTCACCAACCGGGACTACACTGTCTACTTCTGTAATCGGGCCCGATAAATAGCCATCACGAAAAACTTCAACATCCATAATGGCCTTGTCGGTCTCGACGGTAGCCACTATATCTCCACGTGATATCTTGTCACCAATTTCTTTCTCCCAACTAATTACAACACCTTCCGTCATGGTGTCAGAAAGCTGGGGCATTTTGATCATGTAGTGTTCTGACATGTAATTCCTGAAACCTTTACTTATATAATAGTGAGTTACGTAATAGTGACTTATGTTATAGAGAATATAATTCTGAAAATTATAAAATAGAGATAACGCCTGTTAACGTATTCTTATGGAACCTCTGATTTATTCTGGACAAAGTAGATTGTAGTCTAAAATATTCAGATTCAAGGCGCGAATCACACGTAATAGCGAGCTATTGCGAAGATTTGGAACGCAGAAGCTGGATATTTTAGATGCAAGATACGAGTTCATGAATAGATCAGAGGTTCCTTACTATTGTCCAAATACCTTTAACACCGCTGCTGTCACGTCCTGCGCATTCGGTATTACTGACTTTTCTAATGTATGGTTATACGGGATCGGTACATTGGCAGCCGAAACACGGACTGGAGGCGCATCCAGTTCATAAAAGCACTCTTCGTTAATAATGGCCATAACCTCGGCACCCACACCTACCGCAGGCTCTGCTTCCTCTACAATAACTGCACGATGCGTTTTACTGACTGACTGCACAATGCCTTCCCTATCCAGTGGACTCAACGCATACAGGTCAATGACTTCAGCTTCAATACCATGCTGCTTGGATAAAGTCTCTGCTGCCTGCAGACACCAATGCACTGAAATATTGTATCCAAACAGGGTAATGTCACCACCGGGACGCGCAATTTCAGAACCAATCAAGGGATGAAAGTATTCTGTATCCGGAACTTCTCCCTGCATGTTATACATCAACTCATGTTCATAAATAAATACCGGGTCATCACAACGGACTGCTGACTTAAGCAAGCCATAGGCCTGACGCGGGTTGGAAGGTGTTACCACACGCAACCCGGCAATACCCATAAAGACCTTTTCCATTCTTGCTGAATGCTGCGCGCCAAGCTGGTGTGCAGTACCGCCTGGTGAACGTACGACTATTGGTGCCTTTAGTTGCCCCCCGGACATAAAATGCACTTTTGCTGCCGTATTAAACATCTGATCCATCGCCAGCCAGGAGAAATTTACAGACATGATTTCAATAATCGGACGCACATTTAAAAATGATGCGCCTATACCCAGACCCGTAAACCCGTTTTCGGAAATAGGGGTATCCATAACACGTTCGGATCCGAATTTTTCATAAAGGCCCTTGGTCGCCTTGTAGGTACCACCTGCTACACCTATATCCTCACCCATACAAAATACCAGAGAATCGTTTGTCATCTCTTCATCATATGCTCGCTGGATAGCTTCCCAGAACATCATCTTTGACATTAGCGTGACCCTCCCGTTACATAAGGGTCATTCTCGACCAGCACATATTTATCCAGCAACTCCATGGATGGTTCCTGTGACTCGTCAGCAAATCTGATAATTTCCTGTTCGATCTCTTCGAGAATTTCATTATCCATATTCTTGAAATCTTCTTGCGTGATCTCACCCGTCTCGATCAGACGATCGCGAAACATAATCACAGGATCCCGTTTACCCCAGACTCGTTCCTCATTTTTGGGCCGATAGGCATTGGAGTCCGACATCGAGTGACCCCGAAAACGGTAAGTCATTAATTCAAGAAAATAGGGACCTTTTCCTGACCGTACATGTTCAATGGCTTGCGTGGCTGCTTCATACACCAGTTCCACATCCTGCCCATTGACCTGATTGGAGGGAATATTATAGCTACTCACGCGTTTGTACTGATCAACCACAGCCGTAGAACGATCAATACGTGTACCAATTCCGTACAGATTGTTTTCACACACATATAAAACAGGCAGATTCCATAGCTTGGCCATATTCAGGGATTCATGGAAGGTACCCTGGTTATTGGCCGCATCACCCAGGAAGCAGATACATATCTCATTGCCCTTCTTCATTTGTATACCCTTGGCTATACCAGCTGCCAAAGGAAAAGGTCCGCCGACCAATGCATAGCCACCCATAAAACGGTGCTCAACACCAAAAATATGCATGGAACCACCAAGCCCCTTGCAACAACCTGCTTCCTTTGCAAACAGCTCTGCCATGACTGCCTTTGGGTCTACCCCGCATTTGATGGCATGCACGTGATCCCGATAGCTGGTAATCACATAATCATGCCCGCAGTTGGCCGCTTCCAGCACGCCATGGGCGCAGGCCTCTTCGCCTGGATACAAATGCAGGAACCCACCAATTTTTCGTTCAACATAGGCTTCATAGCAGCGCTCTTCAAAGCGCCGCGCAAACAGCATTTCTCGTAAAAGCCGTTTTTTTACATCGGAGTTCATGAGGCTCCTTACTTTTAGTTGGTAATTAGATTGATTGTGGATATCAGGACATAGATATGTGTATTCAGCTGAGCGCGCTATGATCCCGGTTTTATTGCATCAGGTCAAGAAAACGCTGTATTTCCTATATCCTAAAAGTTATTTTTTCACTTCTATTACAATCAGTTATTTGTATATATAACTGTATTCAAAGTACCTGTTTTATACAATTATAGCCCTTGATCCAGATGAAAACAGGTTAATAAACATGTAATTTTTAGGGGACCTCTGATTTATTCTGGACAAAGTAGATTGTGGTCTAAAATGTTCAGATTCAAGACGCGAATCACACGTAATAGCAGACTATTGCGAAGATTCGGAACGCAGAAGATGGATATTTTAGACACAAGATACGAGTTCATGAATAAATCAGGGGCTCATTAGGTAGATTCGTAAAAATACAAGTGATGCTGCCTTCTGTTACAGTGTGGTTATATAATTAAATAACTAAAAAATTTCAATACACCGTTAGGCACTTGTAGATAATTGACTCGCATGTCCAAACCCACGCAAATCGAACTCACCCGACCTGACGACTGGCACCTGCATATCCGTGATGGTGCAATCATGGCGGCTGTTTTGCCTCATACTGCAAGGCAGTTCCAACGGGCCATCATTATGCCAAACCTTAAACCGCCGGTGACTACCGCTGTCCAGGCATTGGCCTACCGGGAACAAATACTAGCTGCCTTACCAACAGGTTCAGATTTCACTCCTTTAATGACCCTGTATTTAACAGACCAGACATCTCCCGATGAAATCGCTAGCGCCAAGCTATCCGGCCACGTAGTTGCTGCCAAGCTTTATCCGGCGGGCGCTACTACACACTCGGATGCCGGAGTAACACAATTGAAAAATATTTATCCTGCACTTCATACCATGGCAGAAGCAAAGATGCCATTACTGGTACACGGAGAAGTGACAAATCCGGAGGTGGATGTCTTTGACAGGGAAACGGTATTTATAGACCAGCAACT
>DAOWEP010000174.1 GCA_030638455.1 Gammaproteobacteria bacterium | reverse complement strand
TGGTCGACGAGGAAAGTGGAAAAGAAGTCGTATACCAGATTGTAGGTGAAGACGAAGCGGATATTAAGCAAGGCCGTATTTCTGTAAGCTCTCCTGTTGCCCGGGCATTGATCGGTAAAGTGGAAGGCGATATTGCAGTTGTTCAGGCACCAGGTGGCGAGAAGGAATACGAGATTGTTGCCGTTAAGTACATCTAACTTTTTTCACCATTGTCGCATGACTTCTTCTGATAAACGTTAGTGTCTATTTCATTTTCTACGGGGTACTCCAATGTAGCCGAGCGGATTTTACTTACCCTGTGGGTAGGTGGAATGTGGATGACCGGTTATGTGGTGACACCACTATTATTTAAGGTATTGGATGATCGGCAGCTTGCTGGCATGATTGCAGGTCATCTGTTTACAGCGAATAGCTATATAGGACTTGTGTGTGGTGGCCTGTTACTGCTGGGCGTTCTTGTAAAATGTGCTGGCAACAGATTAAAAGACTCGCAGGTCTGGATGCTGGTATTGATGATAATCGTGATCATGGTAGGTCAGTTTATCATTCAGCCAATATTGGCTGAACTAAAGGCAGGTGGCCTGCCAGTAGGGAGCAAGGAATCGGTTGAGTTCGGGCGTATACATGGAATTGCGTCCACATTGTTTTTGATCAACAGTGTATTGGGCCTGGTTTTGGTGGGTAGAGGGAAGATCTGGAGCTCTTGAGGATTGAAAGATATCAGGGTAACTTGATAACGGGTTTTTTCGAAGGGCGATAAATAACGGCAAGATGCCCAATACTCTGTATTAAAGTAGAGTTAGATTTTGAGCACAGCTCATCAGTCAGTTTTCTTCGTTCTTCACGATCTTCGGCATGTATACGCACCTTGATTAGCTCGTGATGATCAATAGAAAGGTTTAGCTCTCGCATTACAGCATCACTCAGGCCAGATTCCCCAACGGTAACCACTGGTTTCAGGGCATGAGCAAGTGAGCGAAGGTATCGTTTTTGTTGGGCGGAAATATTCATAATTTGATTATGCTGGGCCGATTCCTGTGGGGTGGCATTTGGTTGTTGGTGTTATTTAGCCTGTGTTATTTATCTCAAATAATAGTGGGTGAGTGTATCATGGCTACATAGTGTAGTGCCCTATATTGTGAATGAGAGCGAAATCAGCCTGCGGTTTGAAATCATGACGGGTATATTTATTTGGTAATGTAAAGATGGCAAGAAGTAAAACTAGCAGTCGTTGGTTAAAAGAGCATTTTGATGATGAGTATGTAAAGCGTGCCCAGAAAGAAGGCTATCGTTCCCGGGCAGTATTCAAGCTTGAAGAATTGAATGATAAAGACCGTTTTATTCGTCATGGAATGGTTGTGGTTGATCTGGGCGCGGCTCCTGGAGGCTGGAGTCAATATGCTATAAAGCAGGTGGGCGACAAAGGACGTGTGTTTGCACTGGATATATTGCCAATGGAACCACTGAAAGATGTGGAGTTTATTGAAGGGGATTTCCGTGAACAGGAGGTGCTGGATCAATTAACCAGGCAACTGGATGATCGCAAGGTTGACCTTGTAATGTCAGATATGGCCCCCAATATCAGTGGTATGAAAGCAGTGGATCAGCCTCGGGTGATGTATCTTGCTGAACTTGCACTGGACTTTGCGCGTAAAAATCTGGTTTCTGATGGGGTTTTTCTGGTAAAGCTATTTCAGGGAGAAGGATTTGATCCCTATGTGCAGGATTTGCGTACATATTTTACAAAAGTGAAGTTTCGTAAGCCCAAGGCCTCGAGACCTCGAAGTCGTGAAGTATATGCTCTGGCAAGTGGCTATAATAAACGATTATAAAGTCAAATAGTTAGAATCAATAATATAGCTCAGGAAAATAAGTATACTAAACGTAAGTAACTAATGAGTAACCGAGGAAATAAAATTGAATGATATGGCGAAAAACCTGATTTTATGGGTGGTGATTGCAGTTATCCTGATGTCAGTGTTTCAACAGTTTGGGCCTACCACAAGCGCTTACCAGAAACCTAATTATTCCCAGTTTCTGGAGCAAGCCAGAAATGGTGGTATTAAGAGTGTAACCGTTGAAGGCCGTACCATTACGGGCGAATTCAGCAATGGCCAGAAATTTGTTACCTACTATCCACCAGGTGATGAACAGGGAATGTACAAGGAGTTACTGGAAGCTAACGTCGAGGTAAGTGCTGCACCGCCTGATCGGCCATCCTTATGGTCGCAGATTTTTATTTCCTGGTTTCCAATGCTGCTGTTAATTGGTGTATGGATATTTTTCATGCGCCAGATGCAGGGTGGTGGTGGAGGCCGCGGTGCCATGTCTTTTGGCAAAAGCAAGGCACGCATGCTGGGAGAAGACCAGGTCAAGGTAACTTTTGGTGATGTGGCCGGAGTGGAAGAGGCCAAGGATGAGGTGTTAGAGCTGGTCGAATTTTTACGTGACCCGGGCAAGTTTCAGAAACTGGGTGGCAAGATACCAAGTGGTGTTCTGTTGGTAGGTTCACCAGGAACAGGTAAAACATTACTGGCCAAGGCGATAGCAGGAGAAGCCAAAGTCCCGTTTTTTACAATCTCAGGTTCGGATTTTGTAGAAATGTTTGTAGGTGTTGGCGCCTCACGCGTGCGTGATATGTTTGAGCAGGCCAAGAAGCACGCCCCCTGTATCATCTTTATTGATGAAATAGATGCCGTAGGCAGGCATCGTGGTGCCGGTCTTGGAGGCGGGCATGATGAACGTGAGCAAACGCTAAACCAGTTATTGGTAGAAATGGACGGTTTTGAAGGAAATGAAGGTGTAATCGTAATTGCTGCAACCAACCGCCCTGATGTGCTGGATCCCGCCTTGTTGCGTCCCGGTCGATTTGACCGCCAGGTGGTTGTGCCGCTACCGGATGTGAGAGGTCGAGAGCAAATACTGAAGGTACACATGCGTAAGGTGCCTATAGCAGATAATGTTAGGCCAGGTATTATCGCTCGTGGAACACCGGGCTTTTCTGGTGCTGATCTGGCAAATCTTGTAAATGAAGCTGCGCTATTTGCAGCACGTGCGAGTAAACGTCTGGTAGACCAGGATGATTTCGAGCGCGCCAAAGACAAGATCATGATGGGTGCCGAGCGCAAGTCCATGGTGATGAGTGATGAAGAGAAGAAGCTGACTGCATACCATGAAGCAGGTCATGCAATTGTAGGGCTGACCGTACCTTCTCATGACCCTGTATACAAGGTCAGTATTATTCCCAGAGGGAGGGCGCTGGGCGTTACCATGTTCCTGCCTACAGAAGATCGTTACAGTTATAGCAAGGAACGTTTGCAAAGTCAGATATCCAGTCTGTTTGGAGGAAGAATTGCGGAGGAGCTGATCTTTGGTCCTGACTATGTGACCACTGGAGCACAAAATGATATCCAACGTGCCACAGAAATCGCTCGCAATATGGTGACAAAGTGGGGTTTGTCAGACAAGCTTGGTCCGTTAACCTACGGTGAGGATGAAGGTGAGGTGTTCCTGGGTCATTCGGTTACCCAGCATAAGAATATTTCAGATGAAACTGCGAATATCATTGATGCAGAAACACGGACTTTTATCAATGAGAACTATACACGGGCAGAAAGAATTCTTAATGAGAACAAGGACAAACTGCATGCCATGGCAGATGCCTTGATCAAGTATGAAACAATTAACGCTGATCAAATCAAGGATATCATGGATGGTAAAGTGCCAAGGCCACCAGAAGACTGGGATGAGGATGATAAGAGTAAACCTGAAATGTCTGCTAAAAAGGAGCCGGATGAGACCAAGAATGATCAGGACAAGGGTTCTTCTATTAAAGGGCCAGCCGGTCAGCATTAAGGGTTAGAATGTAAAATTCTGTTTAGAGATACCTATAATCAAATAAAAAAGATCAAACAAAAAAGGCGGTTTATAACCGCCTTTTTTGTTTTTATACTTTCCAATTGAAGGTTTGGTAATTTCGTAAAATTCTGACTACAGATCAAGTACAAGGCTATGGAATGTGCAGGAAAAATACTCGATGTAAATAAAGTCCGTGTAATGGGCGTGCTGAATATCACTACAGATTCGTTTTCTGATGGTGGGCAATATATTCAACCACAGCATGCTGTAGAAAGAGCCATGCAAATGGTAGATGAAGGCGTAGCCATTATTGATATCGGCGGAGAGTCTACCAGACCCGGTGCTGAGGCAGTGCCTGTAGAAGATGAACTGAGCAGGGTGATCCCTGTCATAAAGGCGCTTGCAGGCGCGAAAATTCCTGTGCCGATTTCTATCGACACAAGCAAACCAGAAGTCATGATGGCAGCTGTTAAGGCAGGCGCAGGTATGATTAATGATGTACGTGCATTGCAGGAGCCAGGAGCGCTGGATGTAGTTAAGCAGACAGGGGTTCCGGTTTGCCTGATGCACATGAAGGGCGACCCGCGAACAATGCAGTCAGATCCTCAATACGAGGATGTTGTTCGTGATATTAAGGGTTTTCTGGAACAACGTGTTCAGGCCTGTATTGATGCTGGTATATCTCGCAATAAACTGATACTGGATCCGGGCTTTGGCTTTGGCAAAACATTAGAACAAAATCTGGTATTGTTAAAACATCTTGATGAATTCCTGTCATTGAAACTGCCTGTATTGGTGGGAATATCACGTAAAAGTATGATCGGTAACCTGCTTGGGGCAGATGTAGGTGAAAGAAAACAGGGTAGTGTAGCTGCGGCCGTAATCGCTGTCTGGCAGGGGGTAAAGATTATCCGGGCACATGATGTAAGGGAAACGGTTGATGCACTGAAAATCTGTGAAGCAGTACAGGCAGCAAACTGAATTTACTGCTAAAATCGTATTGAAGTTACTTGTTGTTTTTCTTAATCAGAGGCGGGAATGGGAAGAAAATACTTTGGTACTGATGGTATCCGTGGAAAGGTAGGCGATGAGCCGATTACCGCTGAGTTTATGTTGAAGCTTGGTTGGGCCGTTGGGCGGGTGATGACCAATGGAGATAGTAACAAGGTATTAATCGGTAAGGACACCCGCATCTCGGGATATATGTTCGAATCCGCATTGGAAGCAGGCTTGTCTGCTGCGGGTGTGGATATTCATTTGTTAGGACCAATGCCCACGCCAGCAATTGCTTATCTAACACGTACCCTGCACGCCAAAGCCGGTATCGTGATCAGTGCATCACATAATCCTTTCTATGATAACGGGGTCAAGTTTTTCTCTGCAGATGGAACAAAGCTGGATGATGATATTGAGCTCAAGATAGAGGCCGAGCTTGAGAAGCCTATGACCACAGTAGATTCTGCTTCTCTGGGTAAAGCAGAGCGGGTTGAGGATGCGGGTGGTCGTTATATCGAATTTTGTAAAAGTACGGTTCCATCCCGTTTGAATTTAAGTGGTATGAAGATCGTTGTAGATTGTGCCAATGGCGCTACCTATCATGTGACCCCAAAGGTCTTTGATGAGCTGGGTGCTACGGTCATATCGCTTGGTACGAATCCTGATGGCTTAAACATTAATCAGGACTGTGGCTCAACCAAACCATCTCTGTTGCGCGATGCGGTATTAAAGGAAGGAGCTGATCTAGGGATTGCGCTGGATGGAGACGGGGATCGAGTGATTATGGTTGATCACAAGGGTGAATATGTAGATGGAGATGAGCTTGTATATATCATTGCAAGCGACCGTTTGCGTGTGAACCGCCTGCAAGGTGCAGTTATCGGCACGCTAATGAGCAACCTCGGGCTGGAGCTTGCCTTGCGTTCAAAGGGTGTGGACTTTCATCGAGCCAAGGTTGGGGATCGCTATGTAATGGAAATGCTTAAATCCACCTGTTCTTCGTTGGGTGGTGAAGGCTCAGGTCATATTATCTGTCTGGATCGCACGACTACAGGAGATGGAACGGTAGCTGCGCTTCAAGTGCTTGCAGCCATGCAGTCTACATCTTCCAGTCTTCATGATCTAAAGGCAGGTATGGAGAAATATCCGCAACGACTGGTCAACGTAACTTTGTCAAAACGTATCGATCTTGATCAGAATGCTGTTATTAATGCGGCGATTAAAGACGTAGAAAGTCAGCTAAGTGATCAGGGCCGGGTCCTGTTACGTTGTTCGGGTACAGAGCCATTGGTGCGTGTAATGGTAGAAGGGGCTGATGAAAAACTGGTTTCTACCCTGGCAGAAGGTTTGGCCTCTGTTGTTAGCGATGCGGTAGCTGAAGCCTGAAATCTCGTGGTACCGGTCTGGTACTTTTAACTAATACCCATCTCACACTCTATCTTAACTCTCGCCTGAGGTCGGTATAAAGCCGGGTCAAACCCTTAGCTCAGGCCAGTTTTTACCTTCAAAAATTGATTTATTCCCTCATGACCGGTAAGCTTCCCTGCGCTTTTACCGGGTGACATTGGCCTTAGAAATGGGCTTTAGAAACCGGCTTTTGAACTGAATTTTGGAGATAACGGCATGAGACGTATTCTGGTAGCGGGCAACTGGAAGATGAATGGCTCTATTGAGAGCATTAAGTCATTGATTGATGGGGTAAAACAAGGAATGTCCGGTGTTAAATCAACGGATGTAGTGGTTTGTCCTCCTGCTATTTATATCCCGGAGGTTGCATCGCTGATCGAAGGTACTGCCATAGCCCTTGGATCACAGAATATCTGTGATCAGGATTCGGGTGCGTACACAGGAGAAGTGGCAGGTTCAATGTTAAAGGAATATGGTTGCAAATATGCAATCGTTGGTCACTCGGAGCGTCGCAGCCTGTATGGGGAATCGAATGAACTGGTTGCCAAACGTTATGCAGCAGCCCGCCGTGCAGGTTTAACTCCTGTTCTTTGTGTAGGAGAGCTGCTGGAAGAGCGTGAACAGGGGATTACAGAAGAAGTAGTTGGGAAACAGTTGGATGCTGTGCTGGAACTTGAAGGGATCGCCAGTTTTGCGGATGCAGTAATCGCTTATGAGCCAGTGTGGGCAATTGGTACTGGAAAAACGGCCACACCGGATCAGGCACAAGAAGTACATGCCTTTATACGTAAAAAACTTGCCGGGCTTGATGCTACCATTGCTGAAAATATTGTGATTCAGTACGGGGGTAGTGTTAAAGGCTCAAATGCAGTTGAGTTATTTGGTATGCAGGATATTGATGGTGGCTTGATCGGTGGTGCAGCACTGGATGCAAATGAATTTCTGGCAATCTGTCAGGCTGCAAATTAAGCAGTTATATTAAAGCGCTATAGAATACGGATAACAGGGTTATGCAGACAATATTATTAACTTTTCATGTGTTGGTCGCAATCGCATTGATTGCGTTAATTCTGTTACAACAAGGAAAAGGTGCAGATGCAGGCGCAGCCTTTGGTAGTGGTGCCTCTGGTAGTGTGTTTGGTGCCAAGGGTTCCTCTTCCTTCTTGAGCAGGACAACGGCTATATTGGCCACACTGTTTTTTGTATTAAGCCTGGCAATGGCTATTTTGTCCAGCGAACAGACAGAACAACAAAGTCTCACGCAGCAGTTTGAAGAATCCCAGGTTGTTACGCCAGCAGTTGAGTCTACTGATATCCCGGCCTCGGGTGATGTTCCTGCGGTACCGATGCCTGAGGCCCCGTAGAAAAGACTGAATAATGAGATTTTTCTTGTGTTAACTGGTGTCAAAATAGGCAGTATGTAATTAACAGTAAACAAGTAATTCAGTATATTTATGCCGATGTGGTGAAATTGGTAGACACGCTACCTTGAGGGGGTAGTGACGCGAGTCGTGCCAGTTCGAGTCTGGCCATCGGCACCATGAATTATAAGCGGTATTCATAGCAATACCGTTTTTTTATGCCCTTAAAAAATGACACAAATGATTGATACATATACTGAATCAGCTTCAGTCTTAACTTGACAGGTGTCAAGCAAGTACCATAGACTGATTCGATGTTATACCTGTGGTAAAAAATAAATAATAAACTGATTTGTACTCGACTAATTTGTTCGAATGTTTTAGAACGGGATACAAGCTATGCTCGAGAATTACCTGCCGATACTGGTATTTATTGTTATCGGGATTCTTTTTGGTATTGGACCAATACTTGCGGGAGCCATACTGTCGCCACACCGGCCTGACAGCGAAAAGCTTTCGCCTTACGAATGTGGTTTTGAGGCATTCGAAGACGCACGCAAAACCTTTAATGTGCGATATTATCTCGTTGCTATCCTGTTTATTATTTTCGATCTCGAAATCGCTTTTCTATTTCCCTGGGCGGTCGTGATGAACAAGCTCGGCTGGTTTGGGTTTACCGCCATGATGGTATTTCTCGGTATTCTTGTGGTTGGCTTTATTTATGAATGGAAGAAGGGGGCGCTTGAGTGGGAATAGAAGGCTATCTTGAAAAAGGCTTTGTCACCACTTCGGCTGATAAGCTGATTAACTGGGCCCGTACAGGTTCCATGTGGCCAATGACTTTCGGTCTGGCCTGTTGCGCTGTGGAGATGATGCAGGCAGGTGCATCGCGCTATGATCTGGATCGCTTTGGGATTATCTTTCGCGGTAGCCCGAGACAGTCAGATGTTATGATTGTTGCCGGCACCCTGGTAAACAAGATGGCACCGGCCTTACGTAAGGTGTATGACCAGATGGCGGAACCACGTTGGGTAATTTCCATGGGTTCCTGCGCTAACGGTGGTGGGTATTATCACTATTCCTATTCTGTGGTGCGTGGTTGTGACCGCATTGTACCGGTAGATATTTATGTGCCGGGTTGCCCGCCCACAGCAGAGGCGCTTTTGTATGGAATTATCCAGTTGCAGAACAAAATAAAAAGAACCAACACGATAGCTCGATAAAGAGCTTCTTGATTAATAGAATAAATAAAAAGACCTGAATTCATACAATAAGTGCTATTTTCAACCTCATGTCAGATCTCCGTATTTTAAAAGAAAAACTAGAGCAGCAGTTCTCGGGCAAGTTGTCTGAATGCAGTATTGCGCATGGTGAAGTTACCATTGAGATTTCAGCAGAAAACCTGCTGGACGTTTGTACTGGGTTGCGAGACGATGCCGGTTTCAAATTTGAAATAATGGTTGATCTTTGTGGTATCGATTATCTTGAATATGGCAGCACGGAATGGACAACCAATGCGTCTACCGATACAGGGTTCAGTCGCGGGGTTTCTCGTGAGCGTTGCTGGTCACCGGAGGATGTAGAAGAAGGTAGTGGCCGGTTTGCAGTTGTTATTCATCTGCTTTCTATATTCAATAATCAGCGATTGCGTGTCCGCGTACGACTGGAGAACAACCAGCTTCCTCTATTGCCATCAGTGACGGGCATATGGTCTTCAGCTGACTGGTATGAGCGTGAGGCCTTTGATCTGTTTGGCATTGTGTTTGAAGGCCATTCTGATCTGCGTCGAATCCTTTCTGACTATGGTTTTATAGGCTATCCGTTCCGCAAGGATTACCCATTAACAGGCCATGTTGAGATGCGATATGACCCGGAGAAGAAAAGAGTAATTTACCAGCCTGTAACGATTGATCCCAGGGTCCTGGTCCCCAAGGTCATCCGTAACGACCACAGATACGAAAGTGGCCAGCCCAAAGAAAGTGCGCAGCAAGAAGGTGGAGCATCAGATGCCTGATCTGCGTAATTTCACGCTGAACTTTGGCCCGCAGCATCCGGCAGCGCATGGAGTATTGCGCATGATCCTGGAAATGGACGGTGAAGTGATCCGCCGAGCCGATCCCCATATCGGTCTATTACACCGGGCTACTGAAAAACTTGCCGAAAGCAAGCCGTACAATCAGAGTATCGGTTATATGGACAGGCTCGATTATGTATCCATGATGTGTAATGAGCATGCCTATGTAATGGCAATTGAAAAAATCCTGGGTGTCGAGGCACCGGTACGAGCCCAATACATAAGAGTGATGTTTGATGAAATCACCCGAATACTGAATCACCTGTTATGGATAGGTGCGCATGGGCTGGATGTAGGCGCAATGACCATTTTTCTGTACGCGTTTCGTGAGCGTGAAGACCTTATGGATGCATATGAAGCGGTGTCAGGTGCGCGACTGCACGCCACTTATTACAGGCCGGGCGGTGTATACCGGGATCTTCCAGATCGTATGCCGCAATATGAGTCAAACAAGTTTCGCAGTAAGAAAGATGCGAGTCGTTTGAATAAAAACCGGCAGGGTTCATTGCTCGATTTCCTGGAAGATTTTACCAATCGTTTCCCGACCTATATCGATGAATACGAAACCCTGTTGACCGATAATCGCATCTGGAAACAACGCCTGGTAGGCATAGGTGTGGTGTCACCGGAAAGGGCCATGCAAATGGGTTTTACAGGGCCAATGTTACGAGGTTCCGGCGTTGAGTGGGACCTTAGGAAAAAGCAGCCATATGAAGTATATGACAAGATGGATTTTGATATCCCCGTGGGTACCAATGGTGACAGTTATGATCGTTATCTGGTGCGAATGGAAGAGATGCGCCAGTCCAACCGTATTATTAAGCAATGTGTAGACTGGTTACGACAAAACGCCGGTCCTGTAATGCTCGAAGACCACAAGATAACACCGCCAAACAGGGAACATATGAAAGGGGACATGGAATCCCTGATCCATCACTTTAAGTTATTTACAGAAGGTTTCAGTCTGCCGGAAGGTGAGGCCTATGCCGCGATTGAGCATCCCAAGGGTGAGTTTGGTATTTACCTTGTTTCGGATGGTGCTAACAAACCGTACCGGTTAAAGATTCGTGCGCCGGGGTTTGCGCATCTGTCTTCTATGAATGAAATGGTTCAGGGGCATATGTTGTCAGATGTTGTTGCCATCATTGGTACTCAGGATATTGTTTTCGGGGAGATTGACCGCTGATGACACAAGAGCAGACAACAAACACTCATCTGTTGAATGAGCAATCGACTGCTGATATAGACACCTGGATAGCAAAATATCCAGAAGAACAGAAGCAGTCAGCTGTGATGGCGGCTTTACGTATTGCTCAGGAACAAAATGGCGGTTGGCTAACTGAGGAGCTCATGAATGCGGTTGCCGAATACCTGGATATGCAAAGAATCGCCGTCTATGAAGTAGCTACATTTTATTCTATGTATGAACACCAGCCGGTTGGTCGCCACAAGATTTGTGTCTGTAACAGTATTTCTTGCCTGCTGAATGGATCAGAAAAGACGATAGACTATTTGCAGGAAAAACTGGGTGTAAAGCTTGGTGAAATAACAACGGATGGAAAGTTTTCGATTAAGGAAGTGGAATGTCTGGGCGCCTGTGTTGGAGCGCCAGCTATCATGATTGGCAAGCAGTATTATGAAAATCTTACGCCAGAAAAAATTGATCAGATTCTGGAAGGGCCGGACTAATGGTTAATGAAGTTTGTTTCAGAACCCTTGATCAGGACAAGCCATGGACGCTTGAGGTCTACCAGCAGAATGGTGGCTATGAGGTGCTGAAAAAAATTCTGGCTGAAAAGATTCCGGCAGAAGAAATTATTGAAGAGCTTAAGTTGTCAGCATTGCGTGGACGTGGTGGTGCCGGCTTTCCAACCGGATTAAAGTGGAGCTTTATGCCAAGGACTGCACCGGGACAAAAATATATTGTCTGCAATTCAGATGAGGGTGAACCGGGTACCTGTAAAGATCGGGATATTCTGCGCTATAACCCGCATGCGCTGGTTGAAGGCATGGCCATTGCGGGATACGTTATCGGTGCTTCGGTCGGGTATAACTATATTCGGGGTGAGTTCTGGGAGCCCTATGAAAGATTCGATGCGGCTATCGAAGAGGCACGAAATGCAGGTCTGTTAGGGGACAATATTCTGGGTTCCGGTTTTGATTTTCAGCTGCATTCTCATCTGGGCGCAGGTGCCTATATTTGCGGGGAAGAAACTGCGCTACTGGAATCTATTGAAGGCAAGAAGGGTCAACCAAGGTTCAAGCCACCTTTTCCGGCCGGTTTTGGCTTGTATGGAAAACCAACCACTATTAATAATACAGAGTCTCTTGCATCTGTGCCTGAAATCCTGCGCCAGGGTGGCAAATGGTTTCTTGAGCTGGGTAAACCCAATAACGGGGGAAGTAAGCTGTTTTGCGTATCCGGTCATGTAAACAACCCCGGGAATTTTGAAATCCCGATGGGAACACCGTTTGCGAAGTTACTGGAAATGGCGGGTGGTGTTCGAGATG
>DAOWEP010000007.1 GCA_030638455.1 Gammaproteobacteria bacterium | reverse complement strand
ATAGCCAGGTCTAGCGGGTTATCAGGAGTTCACTATGGATATGCAAACAGCAATACGTACCGTTATTGAAGGCCAGAATCTTGGTTCTGAAGAGATGTCAGATGTCATGCAATTGATTATGACCGGACAGGCCACTCAGGCACAGATTGGCGGTTTTCTGATCGGCTTAAGAATGAAAGGTGAAACGGTCGATGAAATTGCGGCTGCTGCAAAGGTAATGAGAGAGTTGGCTGCAAAGGTAGATATTACGGGTCCTCATCTGGTAGATACCTGTGGAACTGGTGGAGATGGTGCCAGCACATTTAATATTTCTACCGCAAGTGCAATGGTAGTAGCCGCAGCGGGGGGGAAGGTTGCTAAACATGGCAATCGGTCAATCTCAAGCAAGTCTGGAAGTGCGGATGTTCTGGAGGCGGCAGGAGTAAACCTGGAGTTAAGCCCGGAGCAGGTTGCGCAATGTGTAAACGAAATAGGCGTGGGTTTTATGTTTGCACCCAAACATCACAGTGCTATGAAACATGCGATTGGTCCGCGTAAGGAAATGGGGGTGCGTACAGTTTTTAATGTACTCGGGCCATTGACCAACCCGGCAGGCGCACCAAATCAGGTGATAGGTGTATTCAGCGATGATCTTGTAGAGCCGCTAGCCAAGGTCCTGCAGAAACTTGGCAGTGAACATGTACTGATTGTACATGCAGAGGATGGTATGGATGAAATCAGCATAGCTGCAGCTACACATGTTGCCGAACTCAAGGATGGTGAAGTGAGGGACTACTTTATTACCCCTGAACAGTTTGGTTTTGAACGTGCAGATATCTCGAATCTGGCGGCTGATGGCGCAGAACAAAGTCTTGCGATCATCCATAGTGTTTTTGATAATCAGCCGGGTCCAGCGCGAGATATTGTAGCGCTGAATGCAGGTGCAGCAATTTATGCAGCAGGTTTATCTGATGATTTGGGGCAGGGGATAAAGGTAGCGCAAAATGTAATAGCAGATGGTTCAGCCAGGGCTAAATTTGCTGCATTAATCGCATTCTCCAATCAATAAAATTAAATAAGAGCCTAGTTATGCAGCCTCCCCCGGATATTCTGAAAAAAATACTGGCGCGTAAAGCTGAAGAAATCAGTGAGAGTATTAAAAAGCTGAGTTTGCATGACCTTGTAGAGCAAGCAAAAGATGCTTCACCGGTACGTGGGTTTGTAGACAATATTCGGACGAAAATTAATCAGGGGCAGTCAGCAGTGATTGCCGAAATTAAGAAGGCATCTCCAAGCAAGGGGGTTTTAAGGGAAAATTTCGACCCGGCCAGTATTGCGGCTAGCTATGAGCAAGGTGGAGCCGCATGTTTGTCTGTTTTGACGGACGTGGATTTTTTTCAGGGCTCTTCAGACTATCTTAAGCAGGCGAGGAACGCCTGTTCTCTTCCAGTAATACGCAAGGACTTCATTATTGATCCCTATCAGGTTTATGAAGCCAGGGCGATGGGTGCCGATTGTATTCTATTGATTGTTGCCGCTTTGGCAGATGACCAAATGACTGGTCTAGCAAGTCTTGCGCATAAACTTGATATGGATGTGCTGGTAGAAGTGCATGATGAAGGAGAGCTTGAGCGTGCGTTAGGTTTGCCGGTGTCATTGATCGGAATTAATAATCGAAACCTGAAGACTTTTGAAATCAGCCTGCAAACCACAATTAATTTGCTGGATAAAATCCCATCAGAAAAAATAGTAGTAACAGAGAGTGGCATACTTTCAAAAGACGATGTTGATTTA
This sequence comes from Gammaproteobacteria bacterium, assembly GCA_030638455.1. Taxonomy (GTDB): domain Bacteria; phylum Pseudomonadota; class Gammaproteobacteria; order DAOWEP01; family DAOWEP01; genus DAOWEP01. The sequence continues at coordinate 6,275 of DAOWEP010000007.1, read as the reverse complement.
ATGAAATCGCATAATGTAAATGCTTTTCTGGTCGGTGAGGCATTTATGCGGGCAGAAGATCCGGGGCTGGGACTCAGTTCACTATTTTCAACTGGCGATTAATTGATGTAACGTTATAATTAAATCTGAAGCAAGACAATAATTGGCCAGCCGGACGGTTATTGAAAAATACGTTCTAAATCGTAGTAATAAAAGAGTAAAATAATGATTACCTTAAAGGGTTTATCAATCGCAAGTACGCTTATCTTTAGTATGGCTTCCTTCAGCCATGCAGAGTCGCTTTATTCTGAAAAAGCGGTAGATAAGACCGGTGCATTAGGCATTGGCCTGGATTTATCCACGTCCTTTACCCTGAGTATAAATGGGCGACTAGGAAATAAGCTCCAGGATCCCTATAAAGCCGGTAGCAAGGTTGCGGATGACTACAGGCTGGATCTCAGTTCATTTGCTGCGATGATTGATTGGCATCCCGGGGGTAGTGGGTTTCGGGTGAGCGCTGGATTATTGTACAACGGCAGTGAAACCAGACTTGCAAATCAACCCTCCAATACTGACTACCTGATTGGCAAGCCAGGATATACGGCTTATGAGATAGATAGCTTGACTGACAGGATTAATAAAGACAGCGCATCACCTTATCTGGGTATTGGCTGGAGAAACAAGATCGATGAAAGAGGGGGGCTCAGTTTTAGTGCTGAAGCCGGAGTATTGTTTCAGGGTAATTCGAGTAGTCGTTTGACATCGACAGATGGACTGGCAACTAATCCAGATTTATATCAGGAAGAAGAGAATATCCTGGATCATGTTTCAGATAAGAATGAAATTTACCCGGTACTGAATCTGGGTATCTCATATACATATTAAAGAGCTTGATTTGGTGATATTTAGTAGGTGATGGTTTAGTAGAAGCTAGCGCGTACCAAAAACGACGATCGTCTTACCCTTAACATAAACCAGATTTTGTTCTTCAAGGTTCTTTAGTACCCGCCCGACCATTTCGCGCGAACAGCCTACGATTCGACCAATTTCCTGACGAGTAATCTTTATTTGCATACCATCCGGATGCGTCATGGCATCTGGTTCCTTGCTCAAATCCAGCAAGGTTCGGGCAACACGGCCGGTTACATCCATAAAGGCCAGATTTCCAACTTTTTGGCTGGTCTTTCGTAGTCGTGCAGCCATTTGGGAGGCCAGTTCAAACAGAATCTTGGTATCTTGCTCTGCAATCTGGCGGTAACGTGAATAGCTGATTTCAGCCAGTTCGCACTCTGCCTTGGTGCGTACCCACGCGCTGCGAGCAGAGTCATCAAACAGTCCCATTTCCCCAAAAAAATCACCTTTATTGAGATATGCAAGCACGATTTCCCTGCCGTTTTCATCTTCTATCAAAACGGATACAGAACCTTTTACGATGTAATACAGCACATCCGGGTGATCGCCTGCGTAAATGATTACGCTTTTTGCAGGATAACGTCGTTTGTGACAGTGCTCAAGAAACCGGTCAATGGTAGCATTGCCAGTACCGCTTTCTATTTTTGGTGTAGGGAGTTTTGTCATCGTTAGAATTCTTGTACTCACTGGTGAGGTACATTGTTAACTTCTTAAGTACCAAGTGTAGGCAAGGTCCGCTCTATTGTCGAACTATGTTACTCTAACCCGGGCACTAATTCACACTATTTGGGCCAATATGGAAACCCTGACATACGTTATTACGATGTTACGCCCCCTTAAGGTGGTGTGGCTAAGCTGTGAAATTGCCTGGCAGCCGTGCCCTTCCCGCACGGCATAATAACCAAATAGAGTGAAGCACTGCACGGATTACTGGAAAGTGGGAGTTAAATCATGAAGGCACGTATTAAATGGGTAGAAAACGTCACTTTTCTAGGTGAATCCGGGAGTGGGCATTGTGTGGTCATGGACGGCCCACCAGAGGACGGTGGACGTAATCTGGGAGTGCGTCCTATGGAAATGCTGCTACTGGGGATGGGGGGATGTACGGCATTCGATGTTATACATATCCTGAAGAAAGGCCGACAACCGGTTACAGATTGTGAAGTACAGATGGAGGCCGAACGAACCGATCAGGTGCCCAAGATTTTTACACGGATTCATGCACATTTTGTGGTAACCGGTAAAGGTCTGTCAGATCAACAGGTCAAGCGTGCAATCCAGCTTTCCGCAGAGAAGTATTGCTCTGCATCGATCATGCTAGGTAAGGTCGCTGAAATTACGCATGATTACGAAATAATTGAGGACTGAATTCTTCAGTAAGCATTTCATACTTGCGTGGGAAGCAATTAATTAAGAATCGAATTAATGAGTATGCCAAGACCACAACCTACGGCCGGGATGCGCCATGTTGCGCTAACTGTCAGAGACCTGGATGCAAGTGAAAACTTTTATGTAAATTTATTAGGCATGAAGGTTGAGTGGCGCCCTGATCCAGATAATGTGTACTTGACCTCGGGTAACGATAACCTGGCGCTGCATAGAGGGGCGGAAGATTTCGAGCCATCAGGCCATCAACGTCTGGATCATATCGGGTTTATCATAAACACGCCTGATCAGGTTGATGAATGGTACAATTATTTATCTTCTGAAGGGGTAAGCATGAAAACCGAACCTCGTACACATCGAGACGGTGCACGTAGTTTTTATTGCACTGACCCGGCCGGGAATGCAGTGCAAATAATTTTTCATCCGCCTATATCAGAAGTTGTTGATTAACTCTGTTGTTTGGACATGGATGTGCGTGAACGACCTAAACCCAAAACTCTCGATAAATTATTTACAGTTAAAAACTTATGCCCAGGACACAAAGAAAACTGAAGTTACAGGGCTTCAACAATCTCACCAAAACACTTAGTTTTAATATTTACGATATCTGTTATGCAAAAACGCCAGCGCAGCGTAGAAAATATATTCAATATATTGATGAAGAATACAATGCAGAGCGCCTGACCCATATCCTGACGGATGTAGCAGAAATTATCGGGGCAAATATCCTGAATATCGCGCGTCAGGACTATGACCCTGAAGGGGCTAGCGTCACCATGCTGGTATCAGAAGAGCATGCCGCAGCTGAAGAGCTTTCCAATACTGAAGCACCTGGCCCATTACCTGAAGCGGTCGTTGGTCATCTGGACAAGAGTCATCTTACTGTTCATACCTATCCCGAGAGTCATCCGGATAATGGCATTAGTACGTTCCGTGTAGATATTGATGTGGCAACTTGCGGTAGGGTTTCGCCACTAAAGGCACTGAACTACCTTATCCATAGTTTTGATTCGGATATTGTAACGCTGGATTACCGTGTGCGCGGGTTTACCCGAGACGTGAAGGGAAAGAAGCATTTCATTGATCATAAAATCAATTCAATCCAGAATTATCTGTCTAAAGATACGTTGCAAATGTATTCAATGTTGGATGTTAATGTATATCAGGAAAATATTTTTCATACCAAAATGATACTCAAAGATCTGGATCTGGATAATTATCTTTTTGATATAGAAATAGATGACTTGTCAGCAAAAGAGCAGAAAACAGTTTTTGAGCAAATCAAAAGAGAAATGGCGGAGATCTATTACGGCCGAAATATCAGCAAGAGTATGAAGCTTTGAAGCAGTTGCTAGTCACTAGTTTACAGGGGTTGGTTTCTGTATCCCGGATAAGTTGAAGAGAAAATTCCAATAAATTTGGGGTTCCTGGTGTCTAGCTCCTGGTAACTAGACACTTATATCCTATAAGTAGTTTTCGTCATAATCTTTGACGTTATACCCATCATTTTTTTTACGGGGCCTGGTAATTCTGCAGCACCTGCTTCCAGTGCAGTAGTGGCATGACGTAATTCATCTGACTTCATCTGTTCCAGGATCGCCTTGCTTTTGTCATCCTTTTCGGGTAATTGCGTAAGGTGTTTATCCAGATGACGAACAACCTGTCGTTCAGTTTCAGCGACAAATCCCAGGCTCCACTTGTCACCAATCAAACCGGCAGTTGCACCCATGGCAAAAGATCCGATATACCAGAATGGATTCAGGTAACTGGTCTGGCTTCCTAATTCTGTTAGTCTGCCTTCGCACCATTCCAGGTGATCATTTTCTTCCTGTGCGGCACGTTCCATACTGGCACGCACTTCCGGTAATTTTGCTGTCAGTGCCTGCCCCTGATACAGGGCCTGGGCACATACCTCCCCGGCATGGTTGATTCTCATCAAGCCTGCACAATGTCGGGTTTCTTTTGCACTGAGTTTTGGCGAATCAATGCCACCTGCAGGATTAGAACGTTCGGTGACCTGTGGTTTACCAAAGACGGTACGTACTGCCTGGTCTAAATTAATCAGTAGATTGTCTATGGGGCTATAGTTTCTTGTCGTCATAAACTTAAAGATACAAGAGGCAAGTGGCAAGATGCAAGTCGCTGTAATATTTCAGTGACCCTGTTCTACCATACTTGCCACTTGCCACTTGCCACTTGCCACTTGCCACTTGCATCCTGTATCTTTTCTCCATGTCCTATTTTCGACATCATGTATTTTTCTGTACCAACCTGCGCGACGATGGCCGTGCTTGTTGCCAGAAGAGTGGCGATGCCCAGGCCATGAGGGATTATGTGAAATCAGGCATCAAACAGAGAGGTTTGGCCGGGAAGGGTGGAGTCAGAATTAATACGGCAGGTTGCCTGGACAGGTGCGAAGAAGGGCCGGTGTTGGTCATATACCCTGAAGAAACCTGGTATACCTATGTAGATAAGGATGACCTGGATGAAATTATTGAAGAGCACCTCGTCAATGGGCGTCCTGTAAACAGGCTTAAAATATAGCCATCTCTGATTCCCATCCCTTTCTTTATTCTTCCTGCATTTGTGGTTAAAGCTTATTTATGGGTTTTTTACCCGCAAAATATTCGTTTTACATTCCGGCTTGTTGTAGATCATGGCGTACTAAATCCACCAGAAATCGAACTAAATATAGATAAAACAACAGTATATGGCTAATTTATCGGGTTATATAAGGTACTCACTGATATTTATTGGTAATAATATGTTGACAAGCCCATTAGAATATTAGAAAATACTTACATACTTATTTACTGTAGTTTTTTTCATTATTTAAGTAATACTCCTCCATTCCTCCTCCTTTATGGTGGATTTTTAAGCGCAGCCCCTACTTGCTGCGCTTTTTTTTGTCTGAAATTCAAGGTCCACTGATTTTCAGGGTTTTTTAGGTGGGGAGCGCTTGTATATTACGGCCTTCTTATGTAATATTTGCCGCCTTTCAAGGCATAGTAAGCTCACCAGAGCAGGAAACTCAATGAAGACCTTTAGTGCAAAACCAGCCGAAGTTAAGCGGGACTGGTACATAATTGACGCCAATGGCAAGACCCTTGGCAGAATGGCTACTGAAATTGCCCGTCGTTTACGTGGCAAACACAAGCCGGAATATACACCGCATGTAGATACCGGCGATTACATCGTTGTGGTAAATGCGGAAAAAATTCATGTGAGCGGAAACAAGCTCAAGGACAAAATGTATTATCGTCATACGGGTTATGTGGGCAATCTCAAGAGCGCAAGCCTTGAAAAAATGCTGGAGAAATCACCAGCCCGTGTAATTGAAATAGCGGTAAAGGGCATGCTCCCGAAAAACCCGCTGGGTCGCGCAATGTTCCGCAAGCTTAAGGTATATGCAGGTACGGAGCATGCACATACAGCACAACAGCCAATAGCGTTGGAACTGTAACTAAAGCTACAGTCAACTTAAGTTACTACGATACTGAAACAGATTATAAACTAAACGGATAACAAGTATGGCAGCTACAGAGCAATATACCGCAACTGGTCGTCGCAAGAGCTCAACAGCAAGGGTTTTTCTGCGTCCTGGAAAAGGCGATATCATTATCAATAATCATTCGATTGATCGTTACTTCGGCAGGCCAACAGCAAGAATGCTGGTGCGTCAGCCACTGGAACTGGTCGAACTGAAAGACAAGTTTGACATAATGGTTACCGTAACCGGTGGTGGTATCAGTGGCCAGGCAGGCGCGATTCGTCATGGTATAACCCGCGCATTAATGTCTTATGATGAAACATTACGCCCCCCGTTACGCAAGGCAGGTTTTGTTACCCGTGATGCGCGTAAGGTAGAGCGTAAGAAGATTGGTCTACGTAAGGCTCGTAAAGCCCCGCAGTATTCCAAGCGTTAACATATTTTTCCTGCTTCGCTTATTGCGTAGCAAGGGATGTAGTACAGAAAGCAGCCTTTATCCAAAGGCTGT
>DAOWEP010000202.1 GCA_030638455.1 Gammaproteobacteria bacterium | reverse complement strand
TGAATGTGTGATTTGCACGTGGTCAATGTAATTGCGGTTCCATATAGGTTCCATCATCAGGTTGGCAAAGCGGAACACCAATACATTTTGTACCATGGCCTTGCCAAGATAATGATCGATACGGAAAATCTGGTGTTCGGTGAAATCCTTATGTAGGCCTTCCTCAAGAATTTTTGCGCTTTCCAGGTCATAGCCAAAGGGTTTTTCAATAACCAGCCTGCGGAACCCGTGTTCCTGTTTACTTAGGCCGACGGTAGCCAGATGTTGCGCTGTTTTTGCATAGGCCTTGGGGCTGATGGCCATATAGAATACAAGATTGTTTGAAAATATTTCTGTGTTATCGAGCCTTTCTTTCATACGTTGAAAGGATTCCTGGTCGTCGAGGTCGCCATTATGAAAATGCAGGCGCTGTAGCATGGTATTCAATGTTTCAGGTTTTATCTCACCACGGGCTCTGGGTTTGAGAATATCTTCGACTTCTTTACGCCACTGTTCGTCGCTCCAGTCACGACGCCCGAAGCCAAGTATCTTCATATCATCCGGCAGACGATTCGCCTCTTCCAGGTGGTACAGGGCGGGTAATAGTTTATTGACGCTAAGGTTGCCTGTGGCGCCAAAGATTACGTAAGTGCAGGTTTCTACCATGTTAGTGCTCCGAAGGTTATTCCTTTTCCTGTACTGCGTGGCCACCAAATGCATTACGCATCATGGCCAGCAGTCGGTTTCCGTATGCAGGCGTATCCTGACTGGCAAAACGCATATGCAGGGCCAGTGACAGCACGGGTGCAGGAATCCCCTGGTCTATTGCTTCACTCACTGTCCATCTGCCTTCTCCGGAATCAGCTACTACAGGTTCAATATTTTCCAGTTTCTGATCCTTGTCCAGAAATTCTGCAGTCAGATCCAGTAACCAGCTTTGTACGACCGAACCATGTCGCCAGAGTTCTGTAATCTGGCCCAGATCAAGATTAAATTCCTCCTTGCCCTTTAATAAGGATAAACCTTCGGACAGTGCCTGCATCATGCCGTATTCAATACCGTTGTGAATCATCTTGGTAAAGTGGCCTGACCCTATCGGGCCTACATGTGCCCAGCCCCTGTCTTCTGCTGGTGCAAGTGCTTTCAGGATCGGTTCGATTTCTGATATGGCAGATTTTTCGCCACCCACCATCAGGCAGTATCCATTTTTCAGGCCCCAGATTCCTCCCGAAGTGCCGGAATCAACGTATTGAATGTCATGTTTCGCCAGCATGGCACCTCGACGCTGGCTATCATGGTAATTGGAGTTGCCACCATCGATCATAATATCGCCTGCATCTAACAGGGGGATCAATTCCTGAATCATGTTCTCTGTTGGCGCACCACAGGGAAGCATTAACCATACAATGCGTGGAGAGGGCAATTGCTGGATAGCATGCAAGGTGTTCTCGGAAGGTATTAAACCTTCTTCTTTCGTTAACTGCTGGACGATTTCCTGAGAGCGGTTATGTCCAACTACCTCCACTCCATGGCGAAGCAGTCGCCTCGCCATGTTTGCACCCATTTTACCCAAGCCTATTAACGCCATTTTCATAATGGTTATCCTGTGTTAGATCATTCGTTTATACGACATTTATTAGTATAGGAGTGTTTTTGTGATTTTCTTTAAACGAATCCTCAGATATGTGATGTAGAAAATAAAGAAAGCAATTTTTATACAGGATTGAAAGTAGTCCAGAATACTTTTTTATAGGGGTATTTTAGTAATATTTGCACTTGCCAGATGTTGGAGCTATAACAATAAATACTCTATTACAATAATAACAAAGGAGCCTGGTTATTTTTGTTTTTCTGTTGCTATAAATTGAAACGGAGTAAAGCATATGCATTTTTTGAAGATTCGTAAAATTGCAAAAGATAAAGGCATTACCCTGGGAAAGCTGTCAAAGGTTAATCTTGTACGCAGAATTCAACGGAAAGAAGGAAATTTTGATTGTTATGGAACTGCATTTTCTGGTGAGTGTGATCAACAAGATTGCTGTTGGCGCGAAGATTGTCTTAAGGCATCAGCGGCGATATCAGCCTGAAGCTATTTTTGGCAGTCTTTAATTGCAAGCTCATAAAGCTGAGTATATTGCTGTGCACTGTGCTTCCATGAGGACTCGCCTCGCATGCCGGTTTGCTGTATTTGCTTCCAGATTTTTTTATCCTGGTACAGTTCTTTTGCCCGAATAACCGCGGCATATAAAGACTCACCGTCTGCATTATCAAATACAATGCCACTTGCAGTTTTATCTTTCAGTGTTTCCGGTGCTGCATCTACTACGGTGTCTGCCAGTCCACCTACCCTGCGTACAATCGGTACAGTGCCATATCGTAAGCTGTATAATTGGTTGAGTCCGCATGGTTCGAAGCGGGAAGGCATAAGGAAAACATCTGCCCCTGCTTCTATCCGGTGAGCCAGAGCTTCATCGTAACCTATATTTACAGAAATCTGTTTTGGGAATAATCTGGCCATATCGCGTAATGCATGTTCATAAGCAGGCTCACCGGTGCCCAGCGCGACAAACTGAACAGGTAACGTTGCCAATTCAGGCAGGCTGTTTATTACAAGGTCGATTCCTTTTTGGTGGACCAGACGACCGACTAGCCCTACCAGTAATGTATTCGGTTCATTCGGAAGTTTGTATTCCTTTTGCAAGGCAGCCTTGTTCTTTTTCTTTCCGGCCAGTTTCTTATGGTCGTAGTTTGTTTTCAGATATGGATCTGTTTCCGGGTTCCATACGGTATCGTCTATACCATTCAATATGCCGCTCAGTCTGTCACTGCGGTGGAGCAATAATCCATCCAGACCGTAACCATACTCAGGGCTTTGTATTTCCTTTGCATAATTCGGGCTTACGGTATTCACTCTGTCCGCAAAAACAAGACCACCCTTAATGAAAGAAACCTGGTCATGGAATTCCAGTGCTTCAGATGACCAGAGTTCCTCTGGTAAACCAAGCGCAATAAAGGTGGAATACGGGAACAATCCCTGGTAGGCGATATTATGAATGGTAAATATGGTTGTGGCTTTCTGTTCATGTGATAACGACTCCGTGTGCAACAGCGCAGGGATCAGTCCGGTCTGCCAGTCGTTACAATGAACAATATCCGGCTGCCAGTTTAGGTTTGCTTTGCTCGTGGCAATGGCAATAGCCACCTGTGCAAACAGATGAAAGCGATCGGCATTATCATGCCAGGGATCTCCATCCGGTCCAAGGTATGGGTTACCCGGTCTATTGAAATAGACACTGCAATCCACTAGCCATACCTTGACTTTTGTACCCGGCAAGTATCCTTCCAGTAGTTTTACCTCTCCATGTGGTAAGGACAGGGTAGTGAGTGTCTTTAGTTTCTCGGTACGTTGGCAGGCTTCCGGGTAGGCGGGTAACAGTATAATGACTTCATGTCCTAATGATTGTAGTGCAACCGGGAGGCTGCCAGATACATCTGCAAGGCCACCGGTCTTGATTAATGGATAGGCTTCGCTGGTTGCAAACAGAACTTTATACATAAATAATCAATCAGGGTGATAACAAAGACAGACAAAAAAGTTAGGACACAGGTTGCAGCACTATGCCGGACAAAGGTGGCAAGGTTAGCTGGATGGAATAAGGATGATTCATCCAGGGAACAGATTCTGTTTCTACAATTCCTGAATTTCCTATATTACTACCACCATAATATTCTGCATCCGAATTCAGTAGCTCCTGGTAACGGCCTGGAACAGGAACTCCAATCCTGTATCTGTAATGTGGCTTTGGTGTAAAGTTTAAAATAACCAGCGCTATATCATTATTATCTTTACGTAGATAGCTTATTACCGATTGTGAGGCGTCATGGCAATCAACCCACTCGAAGCCCTGTGCCTCAAAGTCATGCTTGTGCAGAGTTGGTTGCTTCTGATATAGCCTGTTAAGGTCACCCACCAGTGCCTGAACGCCCTGATGTAACGGGTAATCCAGCACATACCACTCCAATGCCTTGGCATGGTTCCATTCATCTCCCTGTGCAAATTCATTTCCCATAAAGAGCAGTTTCTTCCCGGGATAGGTAAACATATAGGTATATAAAAGACGCAGATTAGAAAATCGTTGCCATTCGTCACCAGGCATTTTATATAACATGGAGCCTTTTCCATGTACGACTTCATCATGTGAAAACGGTAACAGAAAATTTTCTGTAAACGCATACAGCAACCCGAAAGTAAGCTGGTCATGATGATAGTGGCGATAGACAGGATCTTTGCTCATGTATGTTAGTGTGTCGTGCATCCAGCCCATATTCCACTTTACTGAAAAACCCAGGCCGCCCAGCCAGGTAGGGCGGGTAACCTGTGGCCAGGCAGTGGATTCTTCGGCGATGATCTGGGTGCCGGGGTGTTGGCCATGTGTTACTGTATTCAGGTCACGCAGAAAATCGATAGCCTCCAGGTTTTCATTGCCACCATAGATATTGGGGACCCAGTCATCTTCTTCACGTGAATAATCCAGATACAGCATGGAAGCAACAGCATCTACCCTTAGGCCATCGAGATGGAGTTCTTCCAGCCAGAAGTTGGCACTCGCGAGCAGAAAATTACGTACCTCGTTGCGTCCGTAGTTGTAAATCAGGGTTCCCCAGTCCCGGTGTTCTCCTTTTCTCGGATCTTCATGTTCATACAGTGCGCTGCCATCAAAGTTCGCAATGCCGTGTTCGTCTTTCGGGAAATGTGCGGGTACCCAGTCGAGCAATACCCCAATGTCATTTCGATGACAGTAATCTACAAAGTATCGGAAATCATCCGGTGTACCGAATCTGCTGGTAGGTGCGTAGTACCCAGTTGTCTGGTATCCCCATGATGCATCGTATGGATGTTCCGTAACGGGTAATAGTTCGATATGGGTAAAGCCGAGTCCTTTTACATGACTGACCAGTCGCTCGGCTAGTTCTTTATAGTTCAGAAATTCGCCATTTTCATCCAGTTGCCAGGAACCCAGGTGAACCTCATAAATGGACATAGGTTCATGCAGCCAGTCTGATTGGCTGCGTTGCTCTATCCAGTTCTGGTCTTGCCAGGCATAGGCTTTTTCCGATGTGACAACAGAGGCGGTTTTTGGACGGAGCTCACATTGCTGGGCATAAGGGTCTGCCTTAACCAGCACGCTGCCATGGTCGCGGTTCCTGATTTCAAACTTATACAGGGTGCCGGGTGTTAGTTCGGGGATAAACAGTTCCCATACCCCGCTGCTACCATGTACCCGCATTGGATGACACCGACCATCCCATTGGTTGAAATTCCCTACAACGCTTACTCGTTCTGCGCTTGGTGCCCATGTGGCAAACAGAATCCCTTGAATGCCATCAATCTCTGTAACGTGCGCACCAAGAATACGGTATATATGCCAGTGCTTGCCTTCACCAAAAAGGTGTAGGTCAAATTCTGAAATCTGTGCAGGAAAACTATAAGGGTCAAAATATTGATGGGAATTGCCATCATGATCTGTCCAGTAAACCTGATAATGTTCATGGATTTCGGTAGTTTCACTGGTCCACTCGAAGATATCAGTTCCCGGTATCCGGGTCATGGCCGGCCCATGCTGACCCAAACGCGCATCTGTAGCGTGCGGCAAGAAAATTCTGATCAGCTGTTGTGAGCCTTTTTGGTGTGGCCCCAGCACAGAGAATGGGTCATGGTGGCTGGCAGACATGATTTTACTGATGTCTGGATCCAGAGTTTTGCCTTTAGGTTTTTTGGAACTGATTTGGGTCATGTAATATCGGCCAATAAGCTTATATAATATGAGTGCTATTTAACAAAACATAGACTGTTTATGTGGTGATGTTACCATATATCCCAGAATTAGTTCCGGTGCATAACGGCAAACGACTTTCTCGTGACGTAGGCCTGTGACGTAAGATAGATTAAGGAGCTGTACAATAATGATTGAAGTAACCCAGTCACCCAGATTTATCAGTCGCCTGACCCGAGATACGCTGGCGCTGGTACTTGCTGGAGGAAGAGGTTCCAGACTTAAGCAGTTGACGCTGTGGCGTACCAAGCCTGCAGTTCCGTTTGGCGGCAAATTCCGGATTATTGATTTTCCACTTTCCAACTGTATTAACTCCGGTATTCGCCGTATGGGGGTTATTACACAATATAAGGCACACTCATTGCTCCAGCATATCCAGAATGGCTGGAGTTTTTTGCGAGGTGAATTCGGAGAATTTATTGACCTTTTGCCGGCACAGCAACGTATCGAAACCAGCTGGTATTCGGGCACTGCAGATGCGGTTTATCAAAACCTCGATATTATCCGAAACCATAATGCCTCTTTTGTCATTATTCTGGCCGGGGACCATATATACAAGATGGATTATGGTCCGATGATTGCGCATCATGTGGAAAAAGAAGCGGATATGACAATAGGGAGCATTGAAGTTTCGCTGGAACAGGCAAGTTCATTTGGTGTCTTAAAAACGGACAAGGAAAGCAGGGTGCTTGAGTTTGCAGAAAAACCGGAAAACCCTGCCAGTACCCCTGACCGTGAAGATGTGGCGCTGGTTTCCATGGGTATTTATATCTTTAATTCGAATTTTCTTTATGAGCAGTTAATAAAAGATGCGGATGATCCAAATTCAAGTCATGATTTTGGTAATGATATTATTCCGTCAGTGATTAATAGTTATCGAGTTTTTACCTACCCATTCCGTGATGTGCAAAGTGGCAAGCAGGCATACTGGCGGGATGTAGGGACAGTAGATGCATTTTGGGAAGCCAATCTTGAATTGATCGGAATTACACCTGAGCTTAACCTGTATGACAAAGAATGGCCGATCTGGACCTATCAGGAGCAATTGCCACCCGCAAAATTTGTTTTTGATGAAGATGACCGGCGGGGTATGGCGGTAGACTCTATGGTATCCGGGGGATGCATTATTTCAGGTGCACACATACGACATTCATTGCTGTTTTCCAATGTGAGCGTGGAATCGTATTCAAAAATTGAAGGTTCTGTGATTCTGCCAAATGTAGTAATAGAACAGAACTGTGAAATCCGGAATACGGTAGTCGATAAGGGTTGTATCGTCCCTGAGGGGACAATTATTGGTGTAGATGCAAAGGAAGATGCGAGGAGGTTTACGGTTTCCCCTAACGGTGTTGTCCTGGTGACACCGGAGATGCTGGGTCAGGAGATCCATCATGTCCGATGAGGTAGAAGCGGCAGAACAAATGCAAGATTATAATAATGGGGAAGAAAAGAAACCACTCAAGGTAGTGTTGTACTGGCATATGCACCAGCCGGAGTACCGTGATCTGCGTACTGGTGTATACAGGTTGCCATGGACCTACCTGCATGCCATCAAGGACTATGTAGACATGGTTGCGCACCTGGAGGCGAACCCCAAGGCCCATGCGGTCATTAATTTTGCCCCTACCTTGCTGGAACAGATAGAAGACTATGCGCAACAGGTGCATGGATTTTTAAATAGCGGAACTGCCATTCGTGATTACTTACTGGCATCATTGGTGGAGACTGCCTTGCCAGTGGCCACTGAACAACGAATACGGCTGATAAAAGACTGTTTACGTGCCAATGAAAAACATTTGATTGGACGCTTTCCTGCATACCAGCGCCTGGCTGATCTTGCGCCATGGTTACTGGAGCACCATGATGCCATGATTTATCTGGATAACCAGTACCTCATCGACCTACTGGTTTGGCATCATCTTGCCTGGATGGGTGAAACAATAAAACGAAGTGACCTGCGTATAAAGCGGCTGATCAACAAGGAAAAGGCATTTACACTACATGATCGCAGGGAACTGTTAACCGTGATAGGTGAAATCCTGTCTTCTGTAATTGAACGGTACCGGGTTTTGGCAGTGAGAGGGCAGATTGAGCTTTCTGTAACACCGTATGCACATCCTATCATGCCATTGTTACTTGACCTCAAGAGCACCCATGAGGCGATGCCGGATGCAAGCATGCCGTTGCTGGAAAAGTACCCGGATGGTGAGGCAAGGGTTCGTTGGCACTTGCAAAAGGGTATCGAGACATTCAAGCGCATTTTTGGTTTTGAGCCTAAAGGTTGTTGGCCTTCTGAAGGCAGTCTTAGTGAGGCTACAGTTTCCCTGTTACCCGAGTTTGGGTTTACCTGGACGGCGAGTGGCGGGAACGTTCTAGAAAATAGTCTGAATAAATCAGGATTCCTGGACGTTGAGGGAGAGCAGGTCTGCAGGCATAATCCATATACGGTAAAAGAGTTGAGTACCCGATGTTTCTTCAGGGACGATGGTTTATCTGACCTGATCGGTTTTACATATACTGACTGGCATGCAGACGATGCGGTGGCGAACTTCCTGCATCATCTGGAAAATATTGCCGATGCCTGTGAGAAGGAGCCGGAAGAAAATATTGTATCTATTATTCTGGATGGTGAGAATGCCTGGGAATACTATCCGGAGAACGGTTATCATTTTCTGAGCGCCTTATACAAGGGACTGGTCGAACATCCGCGTCTGGAGCTTACTACCTATTCACAGTTTCTTTCGGAAGGGCTGGACAAAGGGCATAAAGAACATTCTGAAGCAACCGTACTTCCTTGTCTGGTTGCGGGTAGCTGGGTATATGGAACCTTTTCAACATGGATAGGGAGTGCAGACAAAAACCGTGGCTGGGATATGTTGGGTGATGCAAAGCATTGTTACGATCGGGTTGTTGGTTCTGGCAGGCTAAATGAAGAAAAGCTTGCACGGGCAGAGCATCAACTTGGAATCTGTGAAGGTTCAGACTGGTTCTGGTGGTTTGGTGATTATAACTCAGCAGAGTCTGTCAGTGATTTTGACTGTTTATATCGTCAGCACTTGTCACATTTATATCAGTTATTAGGAGAGGAACCCCCGGAATATCTCTCGCATGCCTTTAGTCATGGTAATGGAGACCCCGCGATGGGAGGTGCTATGCGCCCCGGTCAGGAGTCGGGTTAGGTGCTACTAAAAAGACGCGCAGGCGTTCTTTTACATCCTAGTTCATTACCGGGGAAATCTGATCAAGGCGACTTTGGGCATGAAGCCTTCCGTTTTATAGAATTTCTTTCCGCCTGTGGTTTTTCTGTCTGGCAGACCTTGCCATTAGGCCCTACTCATTCTGACCGATCACCCTATCAGTCTCTTTCTGTGCATGCAGGTAGCCTGCTTCTTATAAGTCTTGACTGGCTTGTGGATCATGATTGGTTGCCTTCATCGGCTTTGGATGAAACGGATATAAATGCTGAATACCGACAGGCATGCCTGAAGAAAGCCTATGCAGGATTTTGCCAGCATGCAGATGAAAAAATGCGTCAGGCTTACGCAACGTTTGTTGAGGAAAAAGCCGACTGGTTACATGACTATGCGTTGTTTCTGGCTTTACGAAATGACGCGGGTGGTCGGCCCTGGATGGAGTGGCCCGCGGCACTGCGTGATCGGGAAGCAAAGGCCATGCTAGATGCCAACAGGCGTTTTCATGAAGAGTGTGAGTACGTAAGGTTTGAACAGTTTGTTTTTAACATGCAATGGAATGAGCTCAGGGACTATGCCCACAAAAACGGGGTTTATTTGTTTGGTGACATGCCTATTTTTGTCGCTCATGATAGTGCCGAAGTATGGGCGCACCGTGAAAACTTTTTAGTAGATGAACATGGAAATGCCAGTGTGGTTGCAGGCGTACCGCCGGATTATTTTTCAGAGACCGGACAGCGCTGGGGTAACCCGCATTATGCATGGGACCATATCAGGAAAGATGGTTTTCAATGGTGGATACGCCGCATGCAAAGCCAGCTTAAGCTTTTTGACCTTGTACGGATTGACCATTTTCGTGGACTCGAAGCTTATTGGGAAATCCTGGCAGAAAGTGAAACCGCACAACAGGGTCACTGGGTAAAAGCACCAGGTG
The DNA here is from genome assembly GCA_030638455.1 of Gammaproteobacteria bacterium. Classification (GTDB taxonomy): domain Bacteria; phylum Pseudomonadota; class Gammaproteobacteria; order DAOWEP01; family DAOWEP01; genus DAOWEP01. Next base: position 2,385 of record DAOWEP010000202.1, on the reverse strand, counting down.
ATGAATTACTAAAGGCCTTGTTTGAAGCCTTTGATGATCTGCCGCTGGTAGCGGAAGATCTGGGCACTATAACAAAGGAGGTAACTGACCTGTTATATAAGTACAAGTTGCCTGGTATGAAAATCCTGCAATTTGCCTTTAATGGTGATCCGGAAAACCCGTACTTGCCTCAAAACTTCACGGAAAATTGCGTGGTGTATACCGGTACACATGATAACGACACGACCCTGGCCTGGTATGAAACCCTCCCAGAAGCAGACAGAAAATACTTGCATGAATATCTGGATGGGTCAGATGTACCCATGCCCTGGTTGCTGAATAAATGCGCATTATCTTCTGTAGCACGACTGGCCATGTTGCCCATGCAGGACATCCTTGGGCTGGGTTCTGGTCATCGCATGAATATTCCGGGCACTACGCAAGGCAACTGGCAATGGCGTTTTGAATGGAGTCAGGTTTCAGATGGTTTGGCGGAGCGCCTGCGCGCTCTTATTCAATTATATGGACGCTTGAATTAGCTAGTAATTACTAGCTTCTATGCTAGGTTGGGATTTGCCGGGGGTAGCCCGGCGGCTAGTTCCTTTCTTTTGCTTGTCCAAAAGAAAGGAACCAAAGAAAAAGACACCCGACGACTTGCCCTTCGGGTTTCCTGTGCTTCTCACCATATTCGGGTTTGCCAAACAGTCCTTCCATGGCCTGCTGGCTCATACGCGCATCCATGCGCGTACTCTACGAGCTAATCCGAATATGGCTCCGATGCGCGGCTGCGTCAACGGGAAGTAAAACCAAAAGACCTAAGAAGCGCAGGAGAACAGAGGGCGTAAGTCTATGTTCCTTATGAATCGAGACTGACTCTATTGATTTCTATTTTCATTTAACCCGGCTCTTTTTAGTGCAATTGAAGCAACAATACCAGCTAAGACGGCGAAGCCCATAAAACCTATAATTGCTTGAATGGTTGCAACGATTTCTGACCATATGCCACTTGGCGTAAGATTTCCGTAACCTAATGTTGACAAAGTAACAGCGCTAAAATAAAAGTGCTGCCACATTCCATTTATTGCTTTGCCATCTGAGTCTGCGACAGTACCGAGCATATATAGACAGGAAAAGACTGCGACATAATTGAACATGATGAATGGAACAGTAATTTTTAATATTGCAGGATCCCACGTAGGCTCCACCGCTTGCGAGATAATAGTTCCCCATGGTTTAAATACGCCCTGACTAAACCATAAGCCAGTTGCTGTAAAAACAAGATATGGCCAGGGTGACCACCATGCAGTAGCCCAGTACAAACCATGAGTAAAGAGCACAAACAGAAAGATGGTTACGCGAACACGCTCTGGACTTGAGAAAGCAAATTCGCCGAATTTTGTTTCTGCAAGCCAAAAGCCAAATCTTACGGGTCTTGGCTCATTATTATCATCCATACATGGTTCCTTGGAAGCCTAACTATAATTATTTTTTTAAAAGACTTTTTGGTTTGGTTGTTTATGAATGCGGTTACTATCATACGCCTGAAAAGTGGATTGTGCATCCGTGAGAATAACTTGGGTTTTCTCCCGTTGACACAGCCGAGCATCGGAGGCAAATTCGGATTAGCTCGTAGAGTACGCGCATGGATGCGCGTATGAGCCTGCAGGCCATGGAAGGCCTGTATGGCGAGCCCGAATTTGGTGAGAAGCGCAGGGAGCCCGTAAGGGCAAGTCGTCGGTGGCATTTCTTTGGGTACTTTCTTGTTGCTACAAGAAAGTACCTCGCCCGTGGGTGCGAGAACCCACTGCTTATCCGGGCATCCCGGCTAAACTAAACTACACCCAAATCATGCATCCCGTCTCAAACGGATGACTAAGCAACCGATGATTTGGATACATCCTGATCTTGTAATACTGCAAACCCGACAGTGAAGGCTTAAGGTCTAGCGAGAACAGGATTTCACCATTTTTGCCGCCACTCCCTTCTGCGGTTAATGTATGACGGTCATGTATGGTAAATGTCTCATCCTCTAATTCGGTGCCAATCAGGCATTCTACTGTTACATCCTCTGGTGTCAGGCAGCCAAGGTGTGTGCTGACTGTAATCGGAAGTAGTTCTTTATTAATAATTGTTTCCGAGGGTTTTTCAGTACATTGTATGCGAACGTTTGACCAGCATTTGCGTACTTTTTTCTTCCACGTGGCAAGTTCTTTAGCAGCAGCGCCATTGTTCGCTGTAAACACTAATCGCTGGTCTCTTGCGGGCGCATAAAACATTTTTACATAGTCCATTACCATTCGCTGTGCATTGAAGTGCGGGATAGTAGACTTCATTGAATTTTTTGACATCTGCACCCATTTGGAAGAGTAGCCTTGCTCATCACGGTCATAGTAGAGGGGCACTACT
>DAOWEP010000196.1 GCA_030638455.1 Gammaproteobacteria bacterium | reverse complement strand
TGGGGTTTCAAATTCCAACGTCTTCCGAGGACGTTCGTTTAACTGACGAGCCACTGCATTGAGTTTTGCTTGAGAGTGTACCGCTAAGTCAGTCCCTTTTGGAAAATATTGTCTAAGTAAACGGTTGGTATTCTCATTGGAGCCACGCTGCCACGGGCTTCTCGGATCACAAAAGTATACCTTGATGTCGGTTGCCAATGTAAAACGTTGATGATCAGCCATTTCTTTGCCACGATCCCATGTTAATGATTTGTAAAGCTCAGTCGGTAGTTTCTTTGATTGTTTGATGAGTGCAGACACGACACTTTCTGTATCTTTATTAGTAACTTTAACCAGCATGACGTAACGTGAATGACGTTCAACTAGAGTCGCGATGTAACTATTTCTCGATCCGGCAATGAGATCACCTTCCCAATGACCCGGAACAGCACGATCCTCCACTGAGGCTGGTCTCTCACGAATGGAGACTGCATTCCTGATTCCTCCAAGCCCATCCCTTTTCAAACTTGCATGTTTAGATCGACGTATTGCACGTTGGCTTCTAAGGTACTGTTGTAGCTCCTTTTTCAATACACCCCGGGCTTGAATAAAGAGACTCCGATAGATGGTTTCGTGTGACACGTGTTTGCGTTCTTCTCCTGGGTATTCTCTTTTCAGCCAACCCGCTATTTGCTCCGGTGACCAAATTCGTCTGAGTTTTGTGGCTACGATTCTTCTTAACTGTGGATAACAGGCCAGTTTACAGCGCTTTGGACGATGACTGCGATCCCAGGCGGCTTGATCTGCTTGTGTAGCTCGATAGTGATCATAACCACCATTGCGTTTGATTTCACGGCTAATGGTTGAGGGTGAGAGGCCCAGTTGAGCCGCTATAGTACGCAGGGATCGATTGCTCACAATGCCTCTTGATATCTCTTCACGCTCTGCAAGCGTAAGTGCCAACCTTGATCGTTTACGTACTGATGGACGAATACCACCCGTTGGTGCCAACATATTGAAAATTGAAGAGGAAGGCCTGTCGAATAATCGGCCAATTGAGTTTAGAGATTCGCCTTGCTGCCAGCGACCCCATATTTCAGCTTTCTGTTCAGCCGTGTATTTTATTCTGGTTCTATATACCATATACAACACTCCATCTTTTCTTCTAATGATAGAGTGTTGCGTCGACCGGTTGAGATCGCCGGTGACTTGAATCATTCAGTGTTTTTGATGCGGTGTTGAAGTGGTAATAGTCTGGAGTTAGCCATGAGTGGTCATTCATGGTTTTCAGCTTAACTTCCGCTTGTACTGGAAGCGGACGTCCAGTTTTTTCAGTATTGACTGTCATCAATCCCATGAAGAAGCTTTATAAGCGTTTCCTAATACGCCTAATTAATAGAACAATTCCTACAGAATTTATGGATATTTTGTGGTAATCTCATCACGTAATCATTAAATGATAAATTAAAAAGGAGAGGGACATGGAGCACACAAAAACAATAATCTTGACGGCCGCTATATCAACAATCCTAGGAACCGTGAGCATGGGTGCACAAGCTAACCTTGGCACTGGTACAATACTAACGTTTGATCCCGGTGTGATTTCTTGTGTTCTGAATGTAGGTACGCCACCTGATAACTGCTCATATGGTGCAAAAGTGGGTTCTTCCTGGTCAACTACAGGCGCTGGATCTTGGTTCGGCATGGATACCAATGGTGATGGTCGTATCACGAGTTTCGAAAGAACTCCAATTACCATGCATGACGGAGTTCTTGTGGGTACACTTCAGCCCGTCACTGGTTCCCATACTTCCCCGCCCTATGGTGCTGCGAACAACTATACCGGCACCAATTTCGTACAGATAGGATTTACTGATGTGGGCGCACCACTATACCTAAACGCAGATTATGAAACTACTGGCAACTTTGATGGTACTACTGATACCGCGCTAGCCTTTGTCACTACTACCACAGAGGTCCCAGGTGTTGATGAGCCCTGGAATTTTTTCGGTAACACAGGTATGCATTACATTACGGGCACATCCATAACGGTTGTTAATCCTGATGTAAATGGTGACGGGGGCTTTACCAGGCTGCTGGACTTCAGCGGATGGGGCGTTACCTGGAACGGTATTCCCAATATACCCATGGGTGGTGGTAGCTGGGGTTCTGGAGCTGGTGACGGTCTGGCCACAATTGTTTGTAGTGAGGTGAATTGCAGTCAATTTTCGGATTATACACTGGACTACTTTGCAACAGTGCCTCTAGGTGACCCATCAGGCTTTGGTGGTGTCCAGTACCAGCTTCATCTCGAAGGTACTAATCCAACTGAACCTGTAGCTGCAGCTAGAATTGAAATACCCAGTGGGAAAACACAAGAATGCGCGACGCATGGAGGTTCGAATGTAACCTTAAATGCATTGACCGATACGCCAAACTCGGAATCAGTTGCATCAATTACCTGGACAGTAGACGGTATTTTTTCGGGGGATGGCCTTTCGATTACTCCGTTTCTATCAGTCGGTAATCATGTTGTAGAAGCCGCGGTAATATTTTCTGATGGCACGCCTAGTGTTCCCTCAACCGGTGTAACGGTCAAAGATACCACAGCCCCCACAGTAACCGCGGCTTTTGTTGATATTGTTACTGGCGAACCAGTAACCAGCATCGCTCAGAAGGGGAAAGTAAAGACCCAGGTCCGGGCTACGGATATTTGTGACCCTAATCCCTCGGTTAACGCGGTTGTAGGTGTCCCGGCGGCAGAAACAATAGACGGAGCGAAGATAAGCATCGCAACAAAAGATACAAAAACATTTCTGAAAACGGAAGCCAAAATTACTACGTTAGAATTATCGGTTACAGCGTCTGATGCAGAAGGTAATGCATCAAGTGGTGGAGCAACACTGTTGGTTCAGTAGTCTGGATTAAGTCAAAAATACTGTAGAAGCTATGCTCAAGGATGAATATTGTTTTTCGAATCCTTTTTATAAGAACGGCCAAGGAACTAGTTCGATACAATGAAGGTGTACGGCTGCTTACGCTGGTTTTTTGCCTATCAAGCGAAATTCGCGAACGACTGTTCCAGGGTGTTTTGAGACATCTATTACCCGAATAGATTAACAGCTCATCCTTAACATTCGATCACATTCACAGCAAGGCCACCACGTGCTGTTTCCTTATACTTTGTCTTCATATCCGCACCCGTTTCGCGCATGGTCGCGATGACCTTGTCCAGCGACACATAGTGGCTACCATCACCACGCAATGCCATACTCGCTGCATTAATGGCTTTGACTGAACCCATTGCATTTCGCTCAATACAGGGTACCTGCACCAGGCCACCAATCGGGTCGCAGGTCAGACCAAGATTATGCTCCATGCCGATCTCTGCAGCATTTTCTACCTGCGCGGGTGTTCCACCCAATACCTCGGTCAATGCACCTGCCGCCATGGAGCATGCAGAACCCACTTCTCCCTGACAACCGACCTCGGCACCGGAGATCGATGCATTTTCTTTATAGAGAATAGCGATTGCGCCTGCCGTTAACAGGAAGCGGACAATACCATCTTCATTTGCACCATTCACAAAACGCCAGTAGTAGTGCAACACCGCAGGTATAATACCTGCGGCACCATTGGTTGGTGCAGTCACTACCCGCCCACCGGCTGCGTTTTCTTCATTTACAGCCAGGGCAAAAAGATTCACCCAGTCCATTTTACCTAGTGGCGCATTGTGGTTTGTATCATCGTGCTGCAACTGGTAAAACATATTGGCCGCTCGGCGCTTTACCTTTAGACCCCCGGGTAAAATACCCTCTGTTTTACAACCACGATCTACGCAATCCTGCATGGTTTTCCATATATGCAAGAGGCCGTCACGAATCTCCGTTTCGCTGCGCCATGCCAGCTCGTTTTGTAACATGACCTGACTGATCGAGAAACCCTGATCATTACAATGTGCCAGCATTTCCTCTGCTGTAGTAAACGGAAAAGGTAGGCTGGTATCGTCTTCTATAATTCGATCTGTTCCTTCTGCATCCGGATTAACGACAAACCCGCCACCCACCGAGTAGTAGGTATTTTCCTGCATAATTTCATCTGAACTATTCAACGCAGTAAAGTGCATACCATTGGGGTGAAACGGAAGTGCTTTACGTCGATTAAAAATCAGATCAGTAGATGGGTCAAACGGTATATCCTGCTTACCGTTCAGGTGCAGTTGCTGCTGTTCTGCAATATCCGACATGCGTTTGGGAATAGCCAACACGTCAACATCTTCTGGTGTTTCACCTTCCAGTCCCAGCATTACGGCCTTGTCCGAACCGTGCCCTTTGCCGGTCGCACCTAGCGAACCAAATAACTCAATCTTTACTCGTGTTACCTGTGGCGATAATCCTGCTTGCTCCAGCCCGTGCGCAAAACGCAAGGCTGCGCGCATAGGCCCAACAGTATGTGAACTGGATGGCCCTATACCAATCTTGAAAATATCGAAAACGCTGATTGCCATTGTATTATTCAGATAAGCTTGTCTATATTTTGTATAATATATCAATTATATTCATAATAATCAGAAATATATGTGATGTCCCATTAAAATAATGGTCAATATTTTTCTATCCAATCCGCTATAGTTAATAATAAGAATATTACCTTGGAGCAAGTCTTGCGCATTCTGTTAGTGATCCTGTTTGTCGGCCTGTTAGGCAGTTGTAACAACAAACCAACTACTATGCTGGAGCGGGTAAAAAAGCAGGGTGAACTTGTGGTCATTACCCGCAATAGCCCGACAACCTATTATCTTGGGCCTGAAGGCTACACTGGCCTGGAATATGACCTTATAAGCCGTTTTGCCAATGAGCTTGATGTAAAGCTCAAGATCATAATTCCGGAAAGTTTTAATCAGATTATCCCGATGATTGTCAATGGTGATGCTCACCTTGCCGCAGCCGGCCTTACGATTACCGACCTACGAAAGCAAGCAGTGAAGTTCGCCCCTCCCTACCAGGAGATAACACAAAAACTTGTATACCGCATGGGTATTAATAAGCGGCCACGAAGCATTGAGGATATAGGGGACAGACAACTGGAAGTAATTGCAGGAAGCAGCCATGTTGAGCGCCTGAAGGAACTAAAAGAAGACTTTTCCGAATTGAGCTGGATCGAGAACGAAGAACTGGAAAGTGAACAATTATTAAGCCTGGTGTCCGAGCAGGTGATTGACTTCACTATTGCAGATTCAAGTGAATTATCTCTGAATCAGCGATTTCATAAGGACCTACGTGTAGCTTTCGATATCAGCGAGCCTGAGTCACTTGCATGGGCATTCCCTATTTCAACTGATCAAAGCCTGTATAATATGGCTGTTGAGTTTTTTAACAAACTGAAAGAAAACGGTGAACTTGATCAATTAATTGAAAAATATTACAGCCACATTGACGCATTAAATTTTGTAGGTACACAGTTATTTCTTCGTCATGTAAAAACAAGACTGCCCACTTACCAAAAGGTTTTTAGACGTGCGGGAAAAGAAAGCGACCTGGACTGGCGGTTGCTTGCGGCTATTGGTTACCAGGAATCACACTGGAAACCCAGAGCAAAATCTCCAACAGGTGTAAGAGGCATTATGATGCTAACACTTAACACCGCCAGGCAACTCAAGATCAAAAACAGGCTCGACCCGGTTCAAAGTATTCTGGGTGGCGCACGCTACATCAAATCAATGGTAAACAGAATACCGAGACGTATTCAAATGCCAGACCGACTCTGGATGGCTCTTGCGGCCTATAATGTAGGATATGGACATGTTGAAGATGCCCGAAAGATTACACAGAAACGCAAGGGCGACCCGGACAAATGGGTGGACGTTAAAAAGTCCCTGCCACTGCTTAGCCGGAAAAAATGGTATAAGAAAACCAAACATGGATATGCAAGAGGAAGAGAACCCGTGAAGTATGTTGAAAATATAAGAGGTTATTACGATCTCCTGGTGTGGCACGATAACCAGGAGCAAAAGGATATAAGCTCACCCAAAGAAATCAAAACACCTGCTATTGACTCTCCTGTTCTATAAAGTATATACAACAAAAACACCATATGACATGGTCTAGCTAAATGAACCCAAAGCCTCCTATCAGGAAATCCATTAAGTCAAAATTGACCTTCAGTATGATTGTCATGCTCATACCTCTGGTCTTCCTGGCAATTGGCAGCTACATCATAATACAAAGATCTGTCGAAACTCTGCCCCATTTTATTCTTACTACAACAGAAGAGACAAAGATAGCAAACCTGCAAAATCTGCTACTACAGGCTGTAATGCCAGCCAATGATTATCTCATTCATGGTAAACCATATGAACAGAAAGAATTTCTAGAAATAGGGCAGCGTATTGAAACGAGATTTGAAGAACTGTTAACCATACAGTCACACAATCGTGTAACTACAGACATAATCAGGGATGTTTACAGATTATGGGGAAAGGCAAACGACATTGGTAAGACAATTCTGATTATCCCAAACCCAAGGGAACAAATAAATGAAGATACCGTTCAGCTCATGGAAAAAATGGACCAACTTATTCTGGACGCTGCCAACAACCTGAACCGGGTACATGACATCCTGATCAACGAAATGAAACACGAATCCTCAAATATACAAAAACTTTCTGCAGCCACGCCCTTTCTTATCGTTTCTCTTCTTGGAATCGCTATCGTTATGGTTATTGTTCTCAGCATCCTTCTGAACCGAAATATCCTTAACCCTATAATAGAGCTAAGAGAAGGAGCCGAACAGTTCAGTAAAGGAAACCTTGATCATCGCATTGCACACCAGTCTGATGACGAACTGGGTCAGCTCGCCACCACATTCAATAATATGGCGAATATCCTGATGGATCACCAAAAACGTCTGAAAGAAATGTCCATTACGGATGAACTGACCGGGCTCTGGAACAAGCGGGAATTCAACAATCAACTGGAGCGGGAGTTTGCTCGTGCAGAACGTACCAACAGGCCCTGCTCACTGGTATTTATAGACATTGATCATTTCAAGAAAATAAATGACACCTATGGACATGCGGCAGGTGACAATGTCTTACAAACAACATCTCTGCTTATACGTAAAGGCCTACGCCCGATCGACATTGCATCCCGTTATGGTGGCGAGGAAATTGTTATAATTTTCCCTGAAACTATAAAACAAAAAGCCATACATATTGCTGAAAGGATAAGAAAAGATATTGAGCGTTATGATTTCGAATTATTGGATGAGCAGAAGATCAGACTAACTGCGAGCCTTGGTGTGGCAGGCTATCCAGAAGATGGCAAAACCCAGCATGAAGTACTTGATAAGGCTGACAAGGCCATGTACCTGGCAAAAAAATCCGGTCGCAACCAGGTTTACCCCGCACCTGAATAAGCCGATCAATTGCGCCTTGCCTGAAAAAATTCTTTTAATAAACCAGCGCATTCATTTTTCAGCACGCCACCCTGAAAGTTAACACAGTGATTATGCTCAGGTGACTGGAGGATATCGAATACACTGGTTACTGCCCCGGTTTTTGGTTCATATGCACCAAAAACCAGTCGCTCTATTCGGGCATGGATCATTGCGCCTACACACATGGTGCAAGGCTCAAGCGTTACGTAAAGTGTTGTACCTGGTAATCTGTAGTTTTGAAGTTTATCAGACGCTGCACGCATGGCTGAAATCTCTGCATGCGCTGTTGGATCATTCGCAGAAACAGGATGATTCCATCCCTCCCCTATCACCTGATCATCCTTTATCAGTACAGATCCTACTGGGACCTCTCCCTGGGCCTCTGCTTTTTTTGCGAGTTCCAGTGCCCTTTGCATCCAGTATTCGTCACTATATTCCATATCAAAAAGTTCTATGCTCTTCGCTTACATGAACACTGAAACAGTGAGACCAACACCCTTATCGTGAAAAGAACTTGAAAAATATCAGGGAAAAGAAAATCTTTATTCCCACTCAATCGTGGCAGGTGGCTTCCCTGAAATATCATAAGCCACTCGTGAAATCCCTTCTACCTCATTGATGATTCGACGTGATATCACATCCAGCAATTCATAGGGTAAATGCGCCCAGCGTGCTGTCATAAAATCTATTGTTTCTACTGCACGAATTGCAACCACATAATCATACCTGCGGCCATCCCCCATCACACCCACCGAACGAACTGGTAGGAACACGGCAAACGCCTGGCTTATCTTGTCGTAGTAGTCATGGTTATGTAATTCTTCAATATAAATAGCATCTGCCTCACGCAGAATATCTGCATATTCTTTTCTCACTTCACCGAGGATACGAACACCAAGACCGGGGCCAGGAAAAGGGTGGCGGTAAATCATATCATATGGCAAACCGAGCTCCAGACCAATCTTGCGAACTTCATCCTTAAACAACTCACGCAGCGGCTCCACCAACTTTAACTTCATATTTTCAGGCAACCCACCTACGTTATGGTGGGACTTGATTACGTGGGCCTTGCCACTCTTTGCACCGGCAGACTCAATAACATCCGGATAGATAGTGCCTTGAGCCAGCCATTTTACATCTTCAAGTTTGTTCGCCTCTTCCTCAAATATTTCTATAAACAGGTTACCAATAATCTTTCTTTTACGTTCCGGGTCTGCAACCCCCTTAAGGGCTGACAAGAAACGATGCTCTGCATCCACTCGAATTACATGAACGCCCATGTGCTCTGCAAATGTGGCCATCACCTGGTCGCCTTCATTAAGCCGCAACAGGCCGTTATCTACAAATACGCACGTCAACTGGTCGCCTATGGCTCTATGTAACATGCCTGCGACTACCGATGAATCCACACCACCAGACAAGCCAAGCAAAACCTTGCCCTGCCCTACCTGCTTCTGTATTTGTTCAATACTATCCTCAACGATATTGCCCGGTGTCCATAAGGCATCACAGCCACATAGTTCATGCACAAACCGGTTGATTATACGTTCGCCCTGAAGGGTATGGGTAACCTCAGGGTGAAACTGCAACCCATAAAACCTACGTTCATCATCTGCCATACCCGCCAAAGGCGCGCTATCTGTACTTGCTATAACATTGAATCCTTCAGGCAATGTTGTGACACGATCACCATGACTCATCCATACATCCAGCAAGCCATAACCTTCCGTGCTGGTATGGTCTTCAATATCTTTCAATAATCGTGAATGGCCACGGGCACGCACCTGCGCGTATCCAAATTCACGATGGCCGGATGGTTCAACCTCACCTCCCAACTGCTCCACCATAGTCTGCATTCCATAACAGATGCCCAGTACCGGTATATCTAATTCAAAAACCAGCTTTGGTGCTCTGGGTGGTTTCTCCAGCGTAACAGACTCCGGCCCACCGGAGAGAATAATCCCTTTTGGACAAAACTGATGAATGGTTGAATCTTTAATATCGTAGGCATGAATCTCGCAATATACGCCCGCCTCGCGAACGCGCCGGGCTATCAATTGCGTGTATTGGGAACCGAAATCAAGAATCAGAATACGATCGCTATGGAGATTGTGCTTAGTGTCAGAACTCATAACAACTGCTAATCTATTCTGTAGTTAGGTGCTTCTTTTGTAATCGTAACATCATGCACATGACTTTCCCGCATACCTGCACTGGTTACCCTGACAAATTCCGGTTTTGTCCTCATTTCTTCAATATCTTTACAACCAGTATAACCCATACTGGAACGCACTCCACCCAGCAATTGATGAACAATATTCAATACTGGTCCTTTATAAGGCACACGACCTTCAAT
>DAOWEP010000109.1 GCA_030638455.1 Gammaproteobacteria bacterium | reverse complement strand
TCCCGTGTGTGTCAGATACATGGACAGGCATTGATTCGTCTGCGTGCAAGAATGACAGAATGGTTTCCAAAAAATAAAGAGAAAAAATAGGTTGCCTGAATAGCTATTTTATGAAGTAAAAAAGGTATTGCTAACCATTACATTAGTAACAATTGCAATAATTATTGAAGTAATAAAACAAGAAGTATTATTGTAATAACTACAAAATGAAGTGACCCGCTGTTTTAGGAGATAACTTTGGATAAAGATATGAAAATCCTCATTGTGGATGATTTCTCCACAATGAGACGTATTATTAAAAATCTTCTTCGTGACCTGGGTTTTAATAACACCTCAGAAGCCGACGATGGAAAGACTGGTTTGCCGATGTTACAGGCAGGCGGTTTTGATTTCCTGGTAACTGACTGGAATATGCCGGGCATGACGGGCATAGATCTGTTAAAGGCCGTGCGCGCAGACCCTAATCTTGTTTCGTTGCCGGTTTTGATGGTAACGGCCGAACAAAAGAGGGATCAGATAGTAGAGGCAGCACAGGCAGGTGTTAATGGTTATATTGTGAAACCATTTACAGCAGAAACGCTGAAAGAAAAGATTGACAAGATTTTTGAGCGTATAGAAAGCGCCTGATCAGAAAAGTTTTTGGGGAAGAGTGTATGGCTAGTGAGAGTATAGTTAGTGATCTGATGCTGGAGCGCGCACGAATGCTCGTCAAGGAGATAGAAAACGGGAATGAGAATGCAGCTATTTATATGCTGGATGACATGACAAAAATTCGTGAGGGTAAATTATTTCAGGAGATGGGACACCTTACACGAGAATTGCATGAGGCCATGAAGAATTTCACTCTGGGTGAGCACATTGCTGAACTTACGGAAGAGGAAATACCAGATGCAAAAGAAAGGCTGAATCACGTTATTACCATGACAGAGCAGGCGGCCGACAAGACGCTTACTGCTGTTGAAGCAGGGCTACCGCTATCTGAAAATATTCAGAAGTGTGCAGGTGAGCTGGATGATAAATGGCAATCTTTTCAAAATCGGGACCTTTTGGTAGAGGAGTTCAGGGAGCTTGTGAAGGAGCTGGATGGATTTTTCCCCGTATTATCCGATGATGCCAGGGCACTGAATAAACATATGTCTGCCATTATGATGGCGCAGGACTTTCAGGACCTGACTGGCCAGATTATTCGGCGTGTTATTGCTCTGGTGCATGATGTTGAGGAAAATCTGGTAAAGATGATAAGGCTATCAGGTGGGAAGGTTGCAGATGAAAAGAAGCCTGAGAAGGGAGAAAAAGACATAAAGGCCGAAGGAACACATGTGCCAGGAACCAATAAATCTGTTGACATTGTAGAGAGCCAGGATGATGTAGATGACCTGCTTTCAAGTCTGGGATTTTAGAGAACTACGATTTTAGAGAAAGACAATGGCAATAGATACTAATGATGAAATTTTGCAGGACTTTCTGGTGGAAGCAGGTGAGATCCTTGAGTTGCTTGGAGAGCAACTGGTTGAGTTGGAGCATACCCCGGAAGATGAAGAACTGCTAAATGCGGTTTTTAGAGGTTTCCATACCATAAAGGGCGGTGCGGGATTTCTTGCACTGAATGCGATGGTGGATGTTTGTCATCGTTGTGAAGATGTTTTTAATATACTTCGTCAGGGTGACCGTACTGTAGATGCAGAGCTCATGGATAGTGTTCTACAGGTTCTGGATATTCTGAATATCCAGTTTGGCCAGATACGTTCAGGTGAAGACCCGATAGCAGCGAGTCCAGAATTACTGGAAGCCCTGGAAGAGCTTGCAGTTATTACCCCGGCAGAAGCAAGTCCCTCAGAACAAGATACAGCAGAACCTTCGGTAACTGAATCAGCTGTAGAAGTACAGCAAGCAGATGCTTCTGTTTCAGAAGCATCTGACGAAGGTGATATTACCGATGCTGAATTTGAAGCTTTACTGGATCATGCGCAAGCGCAGAGTTCTCTAAATACAGAAAAATCAGGAGCAACAGAAGCAAGTGAGGCAGGTGCTGAATCCGGCGATGAAATAACAGAAGAAGAATTTGATAAGTTGCTTGATGAGTTGCATGGTTCGGGTAAATCAACAACAGTTGAAAAACAGCAAGACACCTCTACAGGTCAATCTGCGGAGGTGTCTGCCAGTGCTGACACTGCCCGTAATGAAATAACAGAAGATGAATTTGAGACCTTGTTGGATAATATGCAGGCAGAGGGCAAGGGCGCCTTTGCGAAAAAGGCCGTTGATTCTGCTGGTGAGAAACCAGGGAAAGAAGCCAGGGTGTCAACGGATAAAGTGAAGGTGTCTGCTAAAGTCGATGACAAACCCGTAAAGAAAGATACTGCAGCAAAACAGCCAGTTAAAATAGCAGAAGCCACTGTCCGGGTTGATACTAAAAGGCTGGATGACATCATGAATATGGTGGGAGAGCTTGTGCTGGTTCGTAACCGCATGGATCGTCTGGAAAGCTCACTGGGCAATGAAGAGGTTTCACAGGCAGTAGCTAACCTGGATATTGTTACATCTGATATTCAGGCTGCGGTCATGAAAACCAGAATGCAGCCGGTTAAAAAGGTTTTTGGGCGGTTCCCACGCGTTGTACGTGATCTTGCAAGGAACCTGAAGAAGGAAGTTGACCTTGAGTTGGTTGGTGAAGATACAGATTTGGACAAGAACCTTGTAGAGGCATTGGCAGATCCGTTAGTGCATCTGGTCAGGAATTCAGTGGACCACGGAATTGAAATGCCCGATGTAAGGGAAAAGGCAGGTAAGCCCCGTAACGGGAAAGTGGTGTTGTCAGCGGCACAGCAAGGTGATCATATTCTGTTGACCATAAAAGATGATGGTGCAGGGATGGATCCTAACAAGTTACGTGAGATTGCAATAGAGAAGGGCGTGATGGATGTAGATAGTGCGGGTCGTTTGAATGACAAGGAGTGTTTTAATCTTATTTTTGCACCCGGATTTTCTACCAAGGCCGAGATATCCGATATTTCTGGTCGTGGGGTAGGCATGGATGTGGTAAAGACGCGTATTGTCCAGTTGAATGGTTCTGTGGACATAAACTCTGAGTTAGGTAAGGGTACCTGTATTAGTGTCAAGTTACCTTTGACGCTGGCAATTCTCCCCACGCTAATGGTAAAAATTGGAACACGGACCTATGCATTGCCATTGACCAGTGTGCATGAGATTTTTCATCTGAGTGGAAGTCAAACCAATACTGTAGATGGTCAGTTGGTAGTAATGGTCAGGGACAAGGCAATGCCCATGTTTTATTTGCAAGACTGGTTAGCCAGAGGTGCTGACGAATCTGAAGGGCATGAAAATGATCAAGTAGTGGTTGCCAATATAGGGAACCAACGAGTAGGTTTTGTGGTAAATCAGGTGCTGGGTCAGGAAGAGGTGGTGATTAAACCGTTAGGTGCCATGTTGCATGGGTTGCCTGGGTTTGCTGGTGCCACCATTACCGGTGATGGTCGAATTGCGTTAATTCTGGATATGCCAAGTCTTTTGCAGGCACATGGAGTTTGAAATAAAAACAAGAGTGTGTGATTTCTAAAGTGTTCGGTTCAAGGTCCCTTACAGGGGTGAAATTCTAATATGTTTGTCCAGGTAATTTATGTACATGATTTAATGGGAGCTTGCTAAATGGCGGTGCGGGTACTGGCAGTAGACGATTCCGGGTTTTTCCTGCGCAGGTTAACAGAGATGCTGAATGGTGATCCTCGTATTGAAGTAGTAGGTACAGCAGTAGATGGCCGTGATGCCATAAGAAAAACCCAGGAACTGAAGCCAGATGTGATCACTATGGATATTGAAATGCCGGTTATGGATGGTATTTCAGCAGTGCGCCGTATTATGTCAATACAGCCAACACCCGTATTAATGTTTTCCTCCCTGACCCATGAAGGTGCCCAGGCTACTTTTGAAGCCCTTGAGGCGGGTGCACTGGATTATCTGCCCAAGAACTTTGATGATATATCCAATAATCGAGATGAAGTTGCCAAGGTTTTGCGGTCACGCGTCTGGATGTTGGGGATACGCGGGTTACCAAAAAAGCCGAGCCTGGTAAAAGAAAAAAAACCTCTTTTTAAAACAAAATCATCAACAGATAGCAGCACAAAGGCCTCCAGTAAGAAAGCAACAGTCAGACCTGTTTCGGTCGCATCCAGGAAAGGCAGTTATCGGCTGGTGGCCATTGGTACTTCTACAGGTGGCCCGGTTGCACTACAGGAGGTTCTTACTGCATTGCCCAGGGAATTCCCGCTGCCACTGGTTATCGTGCAACATATGCCGGCATCTTTCACGGATGCATTTGCAAAAAGACTGGATCAAATGTGTGCCATACATGTGAAAGAGGCAAGTGATGGAGATGTACTGGAGGCAGGTACAGCCTTGCTTGCCCCAGGTGGTAAGCAGATGTTGGTAACCTCACGTGGTGACCAGTTAAAGATAAAAATTCAGGATTCGGAACCCGGTCAAAATTATAAACCATGTGTGGATATTACCTTCACATCTATTGCCGAGACACTGCCAGGTAAGTCGTTATCTATTGTAATGACGGGTATGGGAGCAGATGGAGCACAAGGAGCAAAACTGCTAAAGCAGGGAGGTGGTGACATATGGGTACAGGATGAAGACAGTTGTGTAATTTACGGAATGCCGATGGCGATTGCTAAAGAGGGGTTGGCGGATCAGGAATTGTCATTAGCTGATATTGGGCCACAGTTGGCGGAGAGCGTGTAGCACATGGATATTTTAACCATTATCGGTCTTACGATGGCATTTGGCGCTATTATCGGTGGTAATATCATGGAGGGAGGCCATACGAGTTCTCTGATGCAGCTTACCGCTTTTATCATTGTAGCTGGGGGGACAGTAGGTGCCCTGATGATACAGGTGCAAATGTCCACTTTTATGCAGGCTATGAAAATGGCTGGATGGATATTTTTCCCACCCAAGCTTGTCCCGAGTGAGGCCATCGAAAAGATTGTTAACTGGAGTAATATCGCGCGTAAGGAAGGTTTGTTGGGACTGGAAGCCGTATCGGAATCAGAAAGCGATTTATTTGCACGAAAAGGATTGCAGTTGCTAGTAGATGGTAGTGAACCGGAGGCAATACGTGGCATTATGGAAGTGGAAGTGGATACCAAGGAGCATAGTGATACCCAGGCTGCAAAGGTCTGGGAGGGGATGGGTGGATATTGCCCTACTGTCGGTATTATCGGTGCGGTAATGGGGCTGATTCATGTGATGAACAACCTTGCAGACCCGAGCGCACTGGGGGGAGGTATTGCGGTGGCGTTTGTGGCAACTATTTATGGTGTAGGCCTGGCCAATCTTCTTTTTCTACCGATGGCAGGTAAGCTTAAGGAAATTATCCATCATCAGTCGAAATTCAAGGAAATGATTATTGAAGGCGTGATAGCGATTGCTGAGGGCGAAAACCCGAGGAATATTGAAACAAAACTACAGGGTTACCTCTGATTTGGCTGACAGGTTGTTAATGATTGCCCGGAGTATGGTTCTATATAATGGCTCGCTAACTACCAATTAGAAAACGGCGTGACAATCCTCTGAAGTAAAAGCAATGTGGGCCGAGCCTGAAATTTTTATTACATACAAAATTACAATGAGTTGTTTAATCGTTGTATGGCACTACTTTGCATATTTTCTTATGAAATTAAAGTCCGGGTGTGATGGCGCGCAAAAAGAAACATGAGGAGCATGAGAATCATGAACGTTGGCTGGTGTCCTATGCGGACTTCATTACCCTGTTGTTTGCGTTTTTCGTGGTGATGTACTCTGTTTCATCTGTTAATGAAGGGAAGTACAGGGTGTTGTCGTCTACTCTTGTCACGGCCTTTCACAGACCTGTTAAGTCACTGGAGCCTATTCAGGTTGGTACCCCGTCAAAGGCTATGCCGTCTCGTATAATTTTGCAGTCTACAAAACCGATAATGGTGGAGATACCGGGTATCCCGGGTTCACGTGGTGGTAAGAAAGAAAAGGGTGAGGATGAGGAAAAGAAGAAGCAAAGAGCGGCCAGGGAAAGAGCAAAAAAGGATAGTGAAGATTCGAGGACAAAGCTGGGTCGTCGTTCGTCTGGGGTAGTGATGAGGAAAATTGGCGAGGACCTTGAGAAGGCATTGTCTTCACTGATAGACCAGGGTCTTGTCAGTATCAATAAAGACTCACAGCGAGTAGAGGTACAGATAAAATCCAGTGTGTTGTATCAAAGCGGGAGTGCCACCATCTCACTGGATGCCATACCTGTTTTGGAAAAAATAGGAAAGATTCTTTCGCCTTTTCCAAATGAAGTAATGGTTGAGGGTTATACAGACAACATACCTATCAGTAATATGATTTATCCTTCTAACTGGGAATTATCTGCCGCAAGGTCTGCAAGTGTTGTACATTTGTTTATGAAATCAGGGATAGACCCAAAGCGGTTGACCGCAACAGGTTATGCGGAGTTCAGGCCGATTGCAGATAATAAAACCGAGGAAGGTCGTAGTAAAAATCGTCGAGTGGTATTGGTAATTCCAGCGGAGCTTGAGGCGAAGGCAATTGCAGAAGCATTGCAGGGGTCGGGGATTGGTATCGGTGGCAGAAAGCAGGATGACGCCAGGGATAAAGGCAAGGCTGAAGAATCATTGATTTCCAACATCATACTTAAGCGCGATAGTTTGCCGGATATAGACTTTTCGCCAAGCGAAATAGTCAAATCAGTAAAAATAAAGTCTGATACTACCGAGGCCGATATTTCCAAAGAAGTGGCTACTGATAAAGCAACGGATACGATACTGGACGAAAAGCCAGGGGTATTTCCTGTCAAGTTAACACCTTTTCAGTTGCCGGACTTACCAAGGCTGAAGAATATTGAGGATAAGAGCCAGGCTCAAAAAGATCAGGTGGAGGTCGAAAAAGGAAAACCGGAAGATACGCCTAGTCTGAAAGG
>DAOWEP010000199.1 GCA_030638455.1 Gammaproteobacteria bacterium | reverse complement strand
CAGTGCCGCAAGAGGACATTAATCATTTGCTGGTGCGTTTGGCAAAGGAAGGTAAACGTGTTTGTCGCCTGAAGGGTGGAGATCCGTTCATCTTCGGTCGGGGTGGGGAAGAAATTGACACTCTGGCAGAGGAGGGCATCCCATTTCAGGTAGTACCTGCGGTTACTGCCGCCGCCGGTGTGGCTTCCTATGCGGGTATTCCATTGACGCATAGAGATTATTCACAATCCGTTGTGTTTGTTACCGGGCATTTAAAAGATGGCACCATGAATCTGAACTGGCCCGGTCTGGTGCAGCCATCACAAACGATCGTGTTCTATATGGGGCTGATGGGTGTAGAGATTATCTGCAGGGAACTAATCGCGCACGGTATGAAAAGCAGTATGCCGATTGCGCTTGTGCAGCAGGGGACAACACCAAACCAGAAGGTCTTTACCGGTACACTCGAAACCATGCCGGAACTTGTAAAGACCACGGATATTAAACCACCTACCCTGATTATTATTGGTGAGGTTGTGAAGCTGCACGAAAAGCTTTCATGGTTTAATAAGTAAAAAGTTTAATAAGGATTAGCGGATTAGCAATTGATGCTATTGCTTGATTTGCTCAGGCTTTAGCATTGGCGTAAAGTAGTCATCGCCTTCTTCAATATCGACCACTTCATTATGTTCGTTCACTAATGGTTGTTCGTAGTCGTTCCAGCCGCGAAGCCCAGATTTGAGTGAGCATACATTCTGGTAACCCAGCTGTTGCATAACCTCAGCGCCCAATACACTTCTGTAGCCGGAGCGGCAGATCACCACAATTTCACGGTTGCGGCTTTCTACAAGCTCAGGGATCGTTTCTTCGTAGTTATATTCACAGGCAGTTTCCAGTATGCCCCGCGGTACACTAATCGAGCCTTTAATGTGCATGGCGTTGTATTCGTAGGGTTCGCGAATATCCAGTAACAGGGGTTGTTCTTCTTCCTTTAATTTTTCTTCCAGATCCCATGGCAGGAGTTCTTTGACATTTTTCAGAGACTCTTCAACAATCTCCATAAATTTTTTCATTTAGTGGTCGCCTCTAATATCAACTTACAGTTCTTGTTTTCTGGCAGAGATTTCGTTCAACGGCCATTACAGCGGCTTCTACACGTGAATGGATCTTGAGTTTTCTCAATATCGATTTAACATGCAATTTAACTGTGCCATCAGAAATCCCCAGGTTTTTTGCAATCACCTTGTTGCTGAGTCCCTCTGCAAGCAGGCATAATATCTCATGTTCCCTTGGTGTCAGGTCTGAGAAGGGGGTTGTTTCTTCTGGTGGTTCCTGATCTCCCTGTTGAACTACCTTGGCAAGCACGGGTGCGAGTTCAGGCGCCACCACGGTTTTACCCGACACGATTTCATTCAGGGCATTGACCAGTTCATCAGGTTCCATGTCTTTTAACAAATAGCCCTGGGCACCATTCCGTAGAGAGGTAATCAGGTCCTGTTCTTCATTGCTTGTGGTCAACATGGCAACGGGAGTTTCAACGCCATCCTCCCGAAGTTTCTGCAAAACATTAGCCCCGTTTATATTTGGCATGCGCATATCCAGCAGGATTGCATCAGGGTTTGTATCTTTTGCCAGTTGTATGCCTTCATTCCCGTCACCTACTGAGGCGACAACTTCAATACCCCGGCGGTCCAGAAGGGCCTCCAGGCCAATACGGAAAAGGGCATGATCATCAATTAAAAGTACGCGAATTTTCATTGGTCGTTACATAGTTCTAAGTAGATTATACTGTTCGTTCTTATCGGGTATAAATGTCAGGATAATTCGTGTTCCTTCATCTTTTTCACTTTCGATTTGAAGTTGTCCACCTAATCGATGCGCACGTTCCTGCATAATAGAAAGACCGATATTTTCACCCGGTTTACTCTCCAGTGTTGACGCTACAATTCCAATGCCATCGTCTTCAATCAAGACTGTCTGCTTACCATTGTCTTCACTACGCAACAGAACCCGGACTGTATGGGCCTGACTGTGTTTATGGATATTATTGAGCGCTTCCTGGACTATTCGCAATACCTGCATCTCCAGTACAGAAGGCAAGCCATGTAATTTCCACTGGTTCTGGAGCAATATATGAATATTGGTCTTTTTTCTAAAACGATCTATCGCATTTTCTATCGAGGCAACCAGACCCCGCTCATCGAACGGCGCACGGAAATGCGCTAGCAGCTCACGTAATTCCGAATAGGCCTCATCCAGTCCAGCTTTAATTTGCAAGGTTTCTTTCCTTGCGGCTTCATTATCCTGATGGTCAAGTGAATCATCAAGATTACGAACCTGAAAACGCAGGCTGGCAAGTGTTTGGGCCAATGAATCATGCAGCTCATGTGACAGCATGTTTCTTTCCTGATGAATAGAAATACGCCTTGCTTCATCGTCCATGTGCGCCCTTTCAATAGCAACACCAAGATGTCGCCCTATACTGAGTAGTAGTTCTTTAGTATCTTCATGATCTACAAGGCCAGGTTTT
Organism: Gammaproteobacteria bacterium; assembly: GCA_030638455.1. Taxonomy (GTDB): domain Bacteria; phylum Pseudomonadota; class Gammaproteobacteria; order DAOWEP01; family DAOWEP01; genus DAOWEP01. The sequence continues at coordinate 7,706 of DAOWEP010000199.1, read as the reverse complement.
TCAATAAAAAGGTTATAAACACCCAGATTCTTACTGCGATACTCTAGTGGGACGGCAATCATTTCTATATTGTCATCATTAAAATATGGCTGGCCTGGGTATTTTTCGCATTTCAGTACATTCTCACCGGTAGGTGATTCGATATCCTGTATATTTTTACCATGCATACAGTGCAGGACTGGTAATAGTACAGCCGTTTCTGTTTTATGTTTATCAAGTCCAATGTCACCAATCAGCCTCATCTGTCCATCATAATTGGTTAGTCTGACAGTTGCGGTTTTCGCATTCAACACATCTTTTAGTGTTGGAAGAAATCGTTTGAGAAGGTCTTCCAGGTCACCTGAAATATTAATTCTAGCGGCAATTTCATAGAGGACTTCCAGTGTTCTATTCTTTTGCGCAATGCGTTCAGTTTGCTTACTTACTTCCAGATCCATATTGTTGGATAAATTAACCAGTTCTCTTCCCAGGTTACTTATATCCTCAATCATGTCACTGGCACGGGTTTTATAATCCGGTGATGTAGGGCCCTTGAATTTAACCTTACGCACATCCTTTGATAGCTTGTGCAAATGTTCCAGTGGTAAAATTAGCTTGTTATTTATTCGATAAAGCAGAAAACAGACAGATACGACAATTAAAACAAGCAGGGCAACCTGTACATATACCAATGATGGTGAAGGATATTGTCCGCTCAATATAAACGCGCTACTGATCAGTAGCGCGGTAAATATCAACAGGCTGATTGCAGGACCTCTCAGACAACTATGATTCAGAATTTTGAAACGGAACCTTGAGCCTGTCTGAGAGTTGTCTCCGGGTGAAGAATCTGTATTAACAGTAGCATCTCTTTTATCTTCGGCACCGCTAATTGTGCTAACGATAGCCACGGAGTGTGCAGAGTTTTCTATCTGTGGGATTTGTGTTTGAGGCTGATGGTAAGCTGGCATAAGCTTGTTAAAGGTTCATATAAGCTAAATATCTGTAGTATATAGCAATGTCCTTATGGAGAGACCACCTCATCAGCAATGGTTTAAAAAACTACAACAATAACAAATAGTTAACAGTTTTTATTTGAAGGCTATTCTTCTGGGCATCAGGATTATTTGCTTTTTTTGTCCTTTTTTGGAGGAACGTAGGTAGGATCTATCGGGTTCATGAAAATGAAATCAAACTGACCAGGTTCCAGCTCAACATAATCCATGGAAGCATCATCCAGAGCGTCCTTACTCGCAAGGTCTATGACAATATCGATATCTCCGTATGGGATTTTAGTATCTCCATCCTTTATCTCATCAAAGCCCATTCCGTATTCTATGCTGCCATCCTGATTTATTTTTGCGGCAATACGTAATACCAGGGTTTCAATATTTGATTCTTTGGCGGCTACATGAATTTGTTTGGCTGCATTTTCTGTAATGCTGAACATGGATGCTCCTTGTTAATCAGTCAATAGGTGTTTATTACTTTGCGTATAAAGTCTGTAAATCTCTGCGCCCAGTGGTTATCATTAACATCCCTCAGGTGTGAGTAGTTTGCCTGCAGGTTTTTATAGATAAGACCATCCGATTTTCCGTCGATCCCGTACCCTCTTTTTACATCAAATGCATAGTTGAGGTCAGAATTTAGATTCTCAAGCCTGGAGTAATGGAATTCATGACCATTTATTATGCTGGGTGAACTGTTATCTCCGGTAATTGGCCATAAGCCATTACCATTTTCACATAACTGTACATAACCTCTACCCTGTGGTTTGTCTTCCATAATAATATCGCCCTGGATAACACCAACCATCTGTCTGGGTTTGTCTTTCCATTGGATGCTTCTGGAAAGATACATTAATCCTCCGCATTCTGCGTAGGCAGGCATACCGGATTCAATAGCATCCTTGATTTCATTTCGTATCGGTGTGTTGGCTTCCAGTTGATCGAGATGTGTTTCGGGGAACCCCCCGCCTATAAACAAGGCATCCACTTCCGGTAGGTGTTTGTCTTCTATGGTGTTAAAGGGTACTAATTCAGCACCCGCCATCTTCAGGGCTTCCAGATCACCATAGTAGTAAAAACCGAAAGCAGGGTCCTGGGCTATGCCTATTTTGATATCTGGCTCAGGTAAGGTGGCTTCCCTAGTTTGGCAGGACGATAAATCCAGCTTTGTTTCACCAGATAGTTCGAGTAGTTTGTCGAGGTCTACACCTTCTGAGATGGCATTTGCGATAGCTGCTATTCTGTGACCGGTTTTTGTTGATTCATTACTCGGTATTAGTCCTAGATGTCGCTCATCAATTTCAAGTGCCTTGTCCTTGTGTACGGCACCTAGTACCTTGACGTCTGTATAATGTTCGAGAATGTTCCGCAATTTTCCTTCATGACGGCTTCCTCCCACCTGATTAAGAATTACGCCAGCAATATTTATATCAGGATCAAAGTCCTGATAACCTAGTATCAGCGGCGCGATTCCCCGGGTCATTCCCCTGGCATCAATTACCAGTACAACGGGTGCATCCAGTAATTTGGCGAGGGCTGCATTACTATTGCTTCCATCCAGATCCAGGCCATCGTACAGGCCCTTGTTACCTTCAATCAGTCCTATGTCCATGCCTTTCATAAAACGGGAAAATGTAGACAGGATTTCCTGTTTCTGCATGGTATAGAAATCAAGGTTCTGGCAGTTATTACCTGTGGCTCTGGACAGCCACATGGGGTCAATATAGTCAGGACCTTTCTTGAAAGTCTGAACCTTATGATGGCGCTGTGAAAGTGCAGCAGCAAGACCAATGGTAATGGTGGTTTTGCCCGAAGATTTATGGGCAGCTGATATCAGTATATGTGACATACCGTGTGGAGTTTTGCAGGATAGAGTATTTGGGTCAGGCAGTTACGCCGTATTTATCTTTGAGGCGAGACTCCTTCCCATAGGTATATTGTTAGCTATTACTTGTCTGTTGCAGCGCTATGTGGATCGACTGCCTCATCCGCAAGGCTGGCAGGCAGAAAATTAAGCACCTTGCAACCGAACACGATCATGAAAATAGTAATGGCTACGCCACCCAGCCCAAGCAGTATTTCAGGTAAAGATGGCGTATAGGCATGATATGCAGCAGCGTCTGAAAAGGTACTGCTTACCACTTCCATGCCTGGGAACATCTGTAGTGGATATGCCTGCCCACCAATGATGATGACGTACATTTGTGCCATGCCGCCAATGATGACCAGCAAGGAGCTAATGGCGATCCAGGTACGGGACTTACCCAGGTTAGAATACAGGATCACCAGAGGTGCGATACCTCCGAGGAGAATCTGACCGATCCAGAAGAGCTTGGTGTGTATGCTGTCACCTGTAAGTATAAATGCTTCAACCCCATGATGTTCTGTGGCATACAGGTTGGTCAGGTGGTAGGCCAGTACAAAGTACATTACGGCTGCTACGAAAACACCTAGCAGGTTCTTGAGTCTGTATAGAATAGCATCGCCAAGCGGGCGATCTGTCCATTTATAGGTGGCCATGGTCACCAGTATAAAAAAGGCCAATCCAAAAGAGAATGACATAATGATAAACATGGGCGCCATAATGGCTGCATCATAACCCTGTCGTGCTACCAGAAAGCCAAAGATAGATCCCGTACCAGTGGTAAGTATCAGTCGCCAGATAAATGCCGCTATACCGGCAGGACGGTAGAATTTTTTCATGCTGCGATCCATCATCATCCAGATATATATACCGGTAATTGCAAAAAATCCGGTATAGAGGATGATGTTCCAGGCAAATATGGACTTGAAGTTATACTTGGTCATTGCCACGATTAAGCGATCCGGGCGTCCAAGGTCAAGCAATAGTACAACCAGTCCACCTGCCAGCAAGGCAAGGGCAACAAGGGATGAAAGACGACCGAGTGGCTGGTACATCTTTTTCCCGAACACGGTGCCAATAGATGCTACGTTCAGGGCACCTGATGCCGCAACAATCAGAAATACTGCAAATACATGTGGCATACCCCAGGCTATCTGGTTGTTCATGCCTGTCACCCAGTGGCCATTATGTTCCATATAATAGGTAGCCCCCAACCCTGCCAGAATGAATGCACATAAAAATGCTAACAGGCCATAAAAGCCCATGCTGTTTCCTTCAAGTGGTAGGTATTGGATTTTTTTCATCGTTACTAAGCTCTACTATTTTGGTATGTATGATTAACGACAGGGTTAGATTATATTCCCCGGTAGCGGACACCTGTGTTTAATCCCAGGTCCGCCCGAATTTGTGTGCTTGGATATTTACGCAATTGCTGACTGATTTCGCTGTTTTCATCTTTCAGGTCACCGAAATACATGGCCTTGTGTCCATCTGCATTACATGCTTCAACACATGCGGGGCTTTCTCCCTCATCTACACGGTGTACACACATGGTACAGCTTTCAACGGTACCCTTGCCGCGTGGCGCATGGTCTTTCTGGTTGAATAGTTCTTCGTGTACAAAAGAGCGTGCCTTGTAAGGGCAGGCCATCATGCAATATCGACAGCCAATACAGATGTGCTTATCTACCAGTACAATTCCGTCTTCTCGTTTCATTGAAGCGCCAGTAGGGCAGACATCTACACAAGGTGGATGTTCACAATGTTGGCACATCAGGGGCAATGAGACGCTATGGCCGGTACTCTTGTCCTTCAGTTCAACCTTGCGTATCCATTGCGCATCAATCTCGTTGCTATTTGGATGATCTGATTTTTCAAGTCCATTTTCTTCATTACATGCCGAAACGCATGCATTGCATCCTTTTGAACACTTGTTGGTATCAATCAACATCCCCCAGCGGTTTTTACTGCTTACTGCCTGTCCAGCTGGTTTTGCTTCAGCAACTGTATGTAACAGTACTCCGGGTGCAATCGCTGCGCCTGCAGCAGTCGCAGCACTGGCAGTCAGAAACTTGCGTCTACCTATCTTTTCAGGTGCGTTTGTTTCCAGATCACTCATGTTGGTTCTCCGCCTTCAGGTTCAGGGCATTCAGGTTCTGGGTACTGTTGAAGAATTTTGCCGGTCTTTTTGTCAGGCCAGAATGGCTGGCCTCTGGTGTTGAAGAGTGGCAGCTAAAACAATCAATTTGTACTGATGCATATTCATGGCAGCTGTTGCAGAAGTGTCTTTTGTCTTTATAGGTTACAGGTATATTGTTTTCGTCTTTAACCGTATGACAATCTACGCATTCTTTCAGACTGTATGTTTTTGTGCGAATCCCTTTCCGCATGGTTTCATCACGCTGGTGAAGAAGATATTCCATGTGGTTTTTACGCATAATGTCGGTTGGTTCCACGCACTTTTCGCCTTCACCTTTAGGGATGTCAGGGGTTGGAACTTCCGCACTCGCTAGAGAGCCAGCCATAGAACAAAAGCCAAGCAGCATGGCAAGTACAACAGCTTTTATGGTTTCAATACGCTTCATGTTAATGCCTGTTCGTTGTAATTGTTTAGCCGTCACCCATACCCATGTCGATATAACCAGTAGGACAGACTTCTGCACAAATATGACAACCAATGCAGCGATCGTAATCGGTATATACATAACGACCCATAGTGGTCATATCCTTCGGTGTACGTTTTACGGCATCCTGTGGGCAGTAAATAACACAGTTGTCACATTCAAAGCACATGCCACAGCTCATGCAGCGTTTTGCTTCCTCAACAGTAGCTTCCTCACTCAGGCAATCCATTCTTTCTGCATAATTGCCGATTACATTTTCTGCGCTGACCGGTTTATCATCACGTTTTTTGCGTTCTGTGTATTCAAAATGCCCCAGAAATAGCTTGGTAGATTTAATGATTTCATTCGATGCACGGTCTTCGTAATTGTGGACAGCAAACTTTGCTGCTGCTGTACCACGCAGGTCACCTTGATCTTCTACATGGTACTCATCAGGTGAAAGTCCAGTCTCACGCAATTTGTTGAGTAACTGGAAATGATGGACGTCTACTTTTGGGCGTTTGTCCAGGTTTTCATGCTGGAGGTAATGATGAATGCCTTCAGCTGCCACGGAGGCCTGGCCAATAGCCGTTGTTAAAAGGTGAGGGCGAACAATGTCACCAGCCACAAAATGTCCTTTTTTGCCTGGAACCTGGAAGTTCTTGTCAGCATCAATAAAGCCTTTGCCATTATCCAGAGATTCTATGCCGGTCATATCGCCACTTTGACCAATCGCAGATACTAGTAACTCGCATTCGAGTTCAAATTCCGTACCTTCTTTTGCGGTAGGCCTGCCATCTGTAATTTCACATTCTGCATATTTTACAGCCTTGATACGGCCGCTATCATCCAGAATCGCTTCCATTGGCATTACGCTGCCTTTGATGTCCACACCTTCATGCAGTGCATCACGTACTTCATGTTCTGCTGCGGTCATATTTTCAACAGGGAAGAGTGAAGTTAGTGTTACATCAGCACCTTCACGTGCTGCAGTTGATGCAACGTCATGCGCAGTTTGACCCAGCACGATATTTTCTGGACGGTCATTCTCATGGATTTCAGTGATGGCACCCAGACGACGTGCTACTGATGCAACGTCAATAGAGGTATCGCCACCACCTACTACAATAATCTTTCCGGTTACAGCCTGTAGTCTTCCTTCATTAAAGGCGTTCAGGAAGGCAACTCCGGATATTGCATTGGGTGCGTCACCACCAGGGATAGGTACTGCGCGTCCCGAGTGTGTTCCAATGGCCCAGAGTATTGCATCGTAATCTTTTTCCAGGTCTTCAACAGAAATATCATCGCCAATACGAGTGTTTGTTTTTACTTCAACGCCCATATCAAGGATACGCTGGATTTCGCCATCCAGTACATCGCGAGGTGTACGATAACCAGGAATGCCGTATCGCATAAATCCGCCCAGCTCTGCGTGATTATCAAATACGGTACAGGCATGACCCTTTCGACGTAGCTGGAATGCTGCCGCAAGACCGGCAGGTCCGCCGCCAATTATGGCTACCTTCTTACCAGTTTCTTTTCCTGCTTCGCCAAAGGTGAATTTTTCAGCTAGAGCATGGTCACCAATATATTGTTCAACCGAATTAATGCCTACAAAATCTTCTACCTGGTTACGGTTGCAGCCATCCTGGCAAGGGGCAGGGCATACGCGACCCATAATAGAAGGGAAAGGGTTGGCATCTGTGGAGCGGCGAAATGCATATTCCTGCCAGCTTGTATCGCCAGACGGTTTTTCAATACCGCGTACAATGTCCAGCCAGCCACGGATGTCTTCGCCAGCAGGGCAGCTTCCCTGACAAGGCGGTGTACGATGAACATAGGTTGGGCATTTATGAGAAGTATCTTCTTTAAAGATCTTGTCAGTCATTGAATCCCAGGAAGTATCACCATCCTCGTATTTTCGAAACGTCAGTTTGGTGTTCATCTCGTCACCGGAAGTTGCCATTGTTCTATCTCCTGTTACCACTTATTTTCCCTGAGATTTAATCCCGGGGTTAAAGAAATTTAGTTTAATCGTTATGCCTGTTCTGGCTCTTCTTTTACTTCAGGTTCAGCTGATTCTGAACCAGTTAGTACAATTGCATCACTTACAAGCTGGTGCAGGCTGACAATCATATCCATTGGTTGTTTGTAATAGGGCAGCACCTTGGTGAACTGGCTTTTGCATATTGCACATATAGCCACCATGGTATCTACACCATGGTCTTCTACTACTTCAGTCAATGCTTCCAT
>DAOWEP010000004.1 GCA_030638455.1 Gammaproteobacteria bacterium | reverse complement strand
GATCGTCTACATAAGAAATTGGATGTTGGTTGTGGTACATGCCACAGTCTGGATAAATGGAAGCCCGCGACTTTTGATCATGACGAGTATTTCCGTTTTGACAAAGACCATGAAACGGAGTGTATCACCTGTCATGAAAGCAACGATTACAGTCAGTACACTTGTTACGGCTGTCATGAACACAGTCGCAGGAATATCCGTGAAGAGCATATTGAAGAAGGTATCCGAGATTATGAAGAATGTACCGAATGTCACCGCAGTGGCGATGAAGACGAAGCTGAACGTATCTGGAAATCAAAACGGGGACTGTCGGGTAAATATTGGAAAAGGGATCATGACGACGACGATGACTAATATTAAAATCAATTACACTCTGACACCTGTTTTTTCTATTACATCTTAATCCGAACCGCCGTCGATCCCTGTTTTGCCTTATCCAGCGCTAGTTCCACGGACTCATCCCGAGCCAGTACCACTCCCATGCGGCGGCAACCGTGAACCTCTGGTTTTCCAAACAGTCTTAGTTGTGTATCAGGTTGCTCGAGTATGGCATCCAGATTAGAGAAGCAGACTTGCTCCGAATCCCCTTCTGCCAGTATTACACTGGATGCGGATGGCCCGTGGAAGTGGATGTTGGGTATAGGTAACCCCAGTATGGCGCGAGCATGCAGTGCAAACTGTGACAGGTCTTGTGAAATCATGGTGACCATGCCGGTGTCATGCGGGCGTGGCGATACTTCGCTAAAGATGACTTCGTTTCCCTTAATAAATAGTTCAACCCCGAAGATACCGCGACCACCCAGGGCCTCGGTAATCGTGGCGGCCATTGTACGTGCAGAGGCCAATGCAGCTTCACTCATCAGCTGTGGCTGCCATGACTGACGGTAGTCACCATCGATTTGTACATGGCCGACAGGTTCGCAAAAGCTGGTGCCCCCGTTATGCTGAACGGTGAGTTGGGTGATTTCATAATCAAAGTCGACAAAGCCTTCAATAATTACCTTGCCAGCACCCGTGCGACCGCCTTCCTGCGCATATGACCATGCCTTGTCAATATCGGTCTCTGTCTTGATGGTACTTTGGCCTTTGCCGGATGAGCTCATGATGGGTTTAACCACACAGGGCAGACCGATCTCCGTAATGGCGGAATCAAATTCTTCTCTTGTAGAAGCGAAACGATAGGGAGAAGTCTTCAGGCCCAGTTCCTCTGCGGCCAGGCGGCGGATGCCTTCACGATTCATCGTCAACCGCGCCGCGCGCGCAGTGGGAATGACAGTATAACCTTCACTTTCCAGCTCCACAAGGGTATCGGTGGCAATGGCCTCGATCTCGGGTACGATGTAATCAGGCTTTTCCTTTTCAATGATCACGCGCAGGATTGCCCCGTCCAGCATGGAAATCACATGGCTTCTATGGGCAACTTGCATGGCTGGGGCATTTTCATAGCGATCGACCACAATCACCTCTACACCAAGCCGTTGCAGTTCTATCACGACTTCTTTGCCCAGCTCCCCGCCTCCGCATAATAGTACGCGAGTAGCTGTGGAAGAATTCGGTGTGCCGATGCTTGTCATGGAGGCTTCCTTGTTAAATAATGGAGATTCAGTGCAGAGTAAGCGTACCCGTAAATACTATAGTCCAATTCGAAGGAATACAATGAACGAGAAGGTAGTTCGGATGCTACGATGGTCCGCAGGTATCGCCGGCGGGTTTATAATCGTGCTTGCCATACTGGCAGCTTTGTTGCCTCCTGGACTTCGGTTCGGTCTGTCCTACTGGTTGGAGCAACATGGCCATGAGGCCGAAATTCGTGAACTGCGCATTGACTGGTTTGATGGCATTCTGCACATCGGTGGTATGCAAACCCGAAACGCAGATGGTGAAGGCCTGACGATAGGCAGGGGTCTGGTACAGATTGCGTGGAGCCCGTTGACGGACAAACGTGTAGAGATTGTACGGCTTGAGTTGAATGACACGGCACTCGATATTCGGCAACATAAAAACGGCAAATTGAGCATTGCCGGAATCACATTGTCTGATGAAGCTGAATCAGAGAGTGATGCACAAGCTGCACCCGAAACCCCATGGGCCGTCGATTTACAAAAAATCACACTGGTCGGCACACAAGTCTGTGTTCAACACACCACGCCGCCGGTACAGCATGCCTGCCTCAATGTGGATGCACTGAACTGGGCCGGGCATCTGCGACTGGAACAGGAAATAAGCCTCTTGGGGGATCTTGGTATTTACAAGCTTGAGCTGGATGACGTTGCAAAAAAAGAGTCGCTCGCACAGGTTGAGAAAATTTATCTCAAAGACTTTCAGTTGAATGAAAATAACATCCAGTCTGCTGCTGTGCAGCTTGATAACGGGCGACTATTATCGCTGGCTCCGGCAGAAAACAAGCAAAGCCATGTGCTGCAATGGAAACAGCTGGCATTAAATGAACTTGTCTACCGCGATGCTCAGCAGCTTGATATTGCCAGTATCGAGGTGTCTGGCATGCATGCAACGTTAATCCGTAATGCAGACGGAGCCTGGTCGTATCAAAAGTGGCAGGTATCAGAGGATGAGTCTGCAACAGAGACAAAGGCTGCGCAAGAGACAAAGGCCAGGAACATCGAAGAACCCTTGCAGATTAAGATTGGCGCATTGGTGATACAGAAAGACAGCCGTATCCGAGTTATTGATCACAGTGTCAAACCTGTGCTTGATCTTGACCTACACAGCGTTGCCCTTACCGTTAAGGCGTTGGACAGCGCATCCCCAAAACAGCCAAGCCCTTTGAATGTCACGGCAGGCCTTGGCAAGTTTGGTAAAATCAAGCTGGACGGTGTCATCCAGCCGTTCATGGAAAAGCCCACGATGCAGTTGACCGGCAACCTGAAGGGCATTGACCTGGTGCCGTTGGCCGGTCTTGCGGCGCAGTATCTGGGTTATCAGGTCAAGCAGGGCCAATTGAGCGCAGATGCAAAAATAAATATCAACAGCGGCCAACTGGATACCAGCACCGACATGGTGTTGAGCAAGTTCCGCCTGCAGGCACTGGAAGGAAAGCAGGCCGAGGAGCTTTCGGCCTCCATCGGCCTGCCATTGAACTCGGCACTAAATCTGCTGCGCGACAAGGACGATGGCATTCGCCTGACCCTGCCGGTGACAGGTGATGTGGCAAGCCCGGATTTTGACCTGAATGATGTTATTGGCAAGGTAACGGGTAAGGCCATCAAGACTGCGGTAATAAATTTTTATACGCCGTTTGGTCTGGTTGCGCTTGTGGGCAAGGCATTTGACCTGGCCACCGCATTGAATTTTGAACCACTTGTGTTCGAACCGGGCAAGGCTAAACTGACGGGCGAGCACCTCAGCGGTCTGGACAAACTGGCAGGGCTGCTACAAAGTCGTCCGCACGTGGAACTGGTGTTATGCGGTCACTATACGCAAAGCGACCGACGTGACCTGTTCCCGTGGAATGAGATTGTCGAGTTGAAAGATAATAAGAAACAGTATCTTCCAATGACCGATCGTGAAGCCGGCGAACTGGTGAAGCTGGTAAATCGGCGAGCCGAGGCTGCCAAGGGTTATCTGATGGAAAATGGAAAAATTTCCGCCGAGAAAATCATCTTGTGCAACCCTGAACTGGACATAGAGGATGAGGCAGTATCAGAGGTCAAGATTACAATCTAGTTCACCCTTTTCACACTGCTATTTATATTCATAAGCTTTATCCATATATGATATTTAAAGTGAATAAGATGTCAGGTTGAAGTACTCTTATAGTTCAGTCGTCTGCACTATACATCATTGAAAGAATATGAATAACAATACTGACAATTCAGATTCAACCAAATCAACCATCAGTATAGGGTGGTTGAAGATGACTGGCATTGTGGTGTTGGCAACCACCATTGCAACGGCAGTTGCTATCTGGGTGGTTAGCTCTTATATATTTCAAAAGGAATTAACTCCGGTAACCCTGAGTCAAAAGGAGGAGCAGAGGTTAAATACCAAGCTGGATCGACTTGATTCATTTCGGTCATCAGGATTCAGGAGTAACACACAAAAGAGTCGCGCTTTATCAGGACGGGATACATTAATACCGGAACGCTATAGTGAAGAAAATGCCAGTCGTGAGCTTGTGCTAAGTGAAAAAGAACTCAATGCGCTTTTGGCAAAGAATACAGACCTTGCTCGGAAGTTGGCGATAGATCTTTCCGATGATCTTGCCAGTGCAAAATTGCTGATACCCCTGGATGATGATTTTCCTGTCCTTGGCGGGAAAACGCTTAGAGTAAATGCGGGACTGGAACTTGCCTATGCGAATGGTAAACCTGTTGTGATATTAAAAGGTGTAAGCATCTGGGGAACCCCTATTCCCAATTCATGGTTGGGTAATTTGAAAAATGTAGATCTTGTGAGAGAATTCGGTGGACAGGATGGTTTTTGGAAGTCATTTGCTACAGGTATTGATGAAATTAAAGTAGAAGAAGGAAGTCTGCGTATCAGGCTTAAGGAATAATTATATCGATCTTTTCCATTTGCTATAGAATACCGGTTAATCAAAGAACAGGAGAAAATTATGAGACTAATACTCGCGATTCTTTTACCCTGGCTTCAGTTTTTCACTATTGGTCGTCCTATTGCAGGCATTATCTGTCTGCTTCTTCAGATTTCTCTGGTCGGTTGGATTCCTGCCGCTATCTGGTCTGTCTATGCATTGAGCCAGTATAAGACGGACAAAAAAATTGCAAAGGCGATCAAGAGCAACGAATAGAATTCGCGGGGGCCGTCGCATGAATATTTCTTACACTTCTTTTGCTGGACGCACGTTTCTATTGTGTCTCATTTTGTTGATGGGTGGTTGCCAGACGGCCTATTACTCAACCATGGAAAAATTTGGCGTACACAAACGCGACATTCTGGTCGACCGTGTTGAGGCTGCGCGGAATTCCCAGGAAGATGCAAAGGACCAGTTCAAGACTGCGCTGGAGCGTTTCAGTGACGTACTGGGGTTTGAAGGCGGGGATCTAAAACTTAAATACGATCAGTTAAATAAAGAGTTCAAGCGTAGTGAGGGCAAGGCCAACGAAGTACGCAAAAGAATTGAAGCAGTAGAGTCAGTATCGGAGGCATTGTTTGACGAGTGGGAGTCCGAGCTTGAACAGTATTCAAATCAAAGTATGCGTCGCACAAGTCAGAGTAATTTAGCCAAAACCCGAAAACAATATAAACGCCTTATCAAGGCCATGAAAAATGCCGAGCGCCGTATCGACCCTGTTATCAATGTATTCCGTGACCATGTTTTATTTCTCAAGCACAACCTGAATGCGCAGGCCATCGCATCTTTGCAAAATGAACTGGTATCGGTAAAGACCAATGTCAATCGTCTTATTCGTGAGATGGAGGCATCTATAAAGGTGGCTGACCAGTTTATTCAGTCCATGAGCAAGAAAAAATAGGTATGCTATTTGGTGGATACAAAACCTGAGCGTTTAAGTAACCATCTCGTGGTCTGACCACCTTGACTGGCCGATGTCCCCATGAGCATTAAAGAGCCACTGATCATCTGCTCGAAACATATAACTAATTGATTATTAATAATAATTATTCTAGTGGGCATTGGTTTACCGATCTGAATCCGCAATGAAAAACCTTAACTTTATGTTTTTATTGCCGATAAAACTCAATACCACCTTCTTGCAATTAAGAAGCTTCAATAATTAAGGGGGAAATCACTATGATGTTTCAACGCAATATGTCCCTGATCGACAGGGCTATACGTATCTTGATTGGGGTTACTTTGCTTTATGTGGGTTTTATTGATCCTGGTCTGATAGGCATAAAGAGTCAGGTGCTAGGTGTGGTGCTGGGCGTTCTTGGGTTGGTGAATATAGGGAGTGCCTTTATGGGGCATTGCCCGATTTATAGCATTGCGGGTCTTAGCACATGCAAAAAATGTGATGACAACAAGGAATAAGAAAGCGCTGTGCAGTTAAAATCCAGATTTCTGTTATTTATCGTTGGGATTTCATTTTTCGGACTCGCTCTGATCGGTGTTGTTGCCTATAACAGCGCCGTGGAGAGTGATTTCCGGAATGAGGTAGAAGCACTGGGTGAGTTGTCAGAGCATCTGACCATAATGCTGAAAGGAAAGAAAGATCTGGATGAAATCCAGAAGGTTCTTGGTATGTTCAATAGCTCGCGCTATGGCTCTTATCTTATAGATGCTGATCAGAATATTTATCCATCAGATAATAATATTTCAATTCATAATAGTATTGCTAGCGAATTGATTATTGGGTTTTTACGCAGCGGCGAAAAGTCCGGCTATCTTGAAAATATGGAAGTAGACAACAAGAATACAAAGATACGGGTCAGTCTTGCCTGGCATATAACCGACTTACAGGGATCACCCTATTCATTTGCGCTGGTTCGTGATTGCAGTGACGATGATGAGTTTGAAGTTTTTTTGGCTACGTTCGGCGTGCCACTGACTGTATCCGGGCTGGTTATTTTATGGATTGCCGCATGGGGTGCCTTGATTCTGGCGTCACTTTTCAAAAGGCTGGATGAACAGAGGGGCAAGTTAGAAATACAGGCGCAGGATCTGGAGGATGCCAGGGACAAAGCTCAACAGGCAAGCAGTGCTAAGAGCGGGTTTCTGGCCAATATGAGCCATGAGATACGGACCCCGTTAACCTCTATTATCGGTTTTTCAGAGGCCTTGTTGCACCATGAGCAGTCAAAGGAGGATGAGAAAGAGTCCATTGAAACCATCCATAGAACCGGAAAACACTTGCTGCACTTAATAAATGAAATCCTTGATTTATCAAAGGTCGAAGTCAGTAAGCTTGAAATAGAACATATTAATTTCTCCCCATTGAAGCTGTTGTCAGATATTGAAATGGTTGCCCGCTCTCTTGCGGTTGAGAAGAATATTAGTTTTGATATTAACTACAATTTTCCACTACCAGTTGAAATCAATAGTGATCCGTTCAGGCTAAAACAGATTTTATATAACTTATATAGCAATGCGATCAAATTTACCAAGAATGGCTATGTCGGTTTAAATGTTAGCTGTGATGTGAATGTACAATTGATGAATTTTGAGGTGGTGGATACCGGAATCGGGATCAAGGAAGAGGATATTGAACGTATTTTCCAGAGTTTTTCACAGGCAGACGCTTCAATCAGCAGAAAATATGGCGGAACCGGTCTTGGACTTACCTTGTCCAAAAAACTAGCGGAGATGTTGGGCGGTACAATTACCGTGGAAAGCAAGGCCGGGGTTGGCAGTCGTTTTATGCTAACCATTGGTACGGGGTCGCTGGATAATATCGAATTTGTAAGCAGTTCCAGGCAACTGCCTAAAATAGATGTCAAGGCGAGTATGGAGGTTCCCAGACTGACGGGCAGGATATTATTGGCGGAGGATAATGAAGATAACCAGAGATTGATTTCATTGCTGATCAGGAGGGCGGGCATTGAGGTTATATTGGCTTCTAATGGTGAAGAGGCGGTAGAGAAAGCGTTGAATGAACCAGTAGATCTGGTTCTTATGGATATACAGATGCCAATTATGGGTGGATTGGATGCAGCCAGGATGTTGCGTGAAAAAGGCTTTAGTAAACCGATTACTGCGTTGACAGCGAATGCGATGAAGGAGGATCGGGACAGGTGTTTTGCTGCTGGATGTGATAGCTTTCTCAGTAAGCCAATTCATCAGAGGAGTTTGTACGCTCTTTTGTCAGAACATCTTGGCGATGCCACAGAGGCTCATATTGTGCAGGTGCCTGATATAAAAACAGACGAAAATAATAAGTTGGTTGGTGCTCCTATCGTATCAGAGTTAAGCAACGATCCAGATTTTGCAGACATTGTAGAGATTTTTATCGATAATCTGCAGAAGATGCAGATGAATATACAAAATGCATTGAAAGATAAGGATTGGGTGGAACTAGATAGCCTGTTTCATCAGTTGAAAGGCTCAGGAGGTGGTGTCGGGTTCCCTTTGATCAGTGAAGTAGCCGGTGAAATAGAAAAGCATATCAAGGAACAGGCATATGATCAGGTACGGTCAGGAATTGAGAGGCTTAATCTGGTTTGTGATAGGGTCTATGCGGGGGCAGACAGCAGTAGGCTGGGAAAGGCAATTTGATCAGTTTCCGAAAAATATTTATTTGAGAAGTCTGTAATTTGATTTTCACTTCATTCGTCATATGATTGGGTTTCAATTTAGATAGAGGCGACATACATGGAAATTTCAACGATTGTATTTCTGGTTATTGTGGCAGCCATTGTGCTGTATATTGTCAGTATTTTTAATACATTGGTTAGTTTGCGTAACCGCTATAAAAATGCATTTGCCCAGATTGAGGTTCAACTCAAGCGTCGATATGATCTGATTCCTAACCTGATTGAAACCGCCAAGGGCTATATGAAACACGAGCGAGAAACACTTGAAGCCGTGATTTCCGCACGTAATTCCGCTGCGAACGGCTTGGCTGCGGCAGCGGCAGATCCAGGCAATGCAGGCGCAATCAAACAATTGATAGGTGCGGAGGGCGCACTGACAGGTGCCATGAGTAAATTCAATGTAGTAATGGAAGATTATCCCGATCTCAAGGCCAACCAGAATATGATGCAATTAAGTGAGGAACTGACCAGCACAGAAAACAAAGTCGCCTTTTCTCGTCAGGCCTTTAATGATCAGGTGATGGCATACAATACCTATAAGCAATCATTCCCACAGGTGATGTTTGCAACATCATTCGGACATAAAAATGATGCCACCGTGTTAGAATTTGAAGATAGTGCAGAAATACAGGCGGCACCAAAGGTGTCATTTTAGTGTAGCGTCCTATATTGTTTAACGATTTAGCACGAAGTGCAGCTGCTAGCTGCAAGGCGTGTTTCGCAGAGAATGGCTAGCCCTTTTCAAGGAACACAACACAGCAGATGGCAGCTGCACTTCGTGCCCGAAGGGAGACCCACAAATGCCTCAATCCTGCGTTTCAGCCCTTGCTAAGGGAGCAACCATTAGCTGCGGACTGCGCCTTGACTTGAGGCATTTGTGGGTCTCTAAACCGTCAAACAATATAGGACGCTACACTAGGATTCTGTCCTTGAGTCCATCTAGGTTCTGACCTCCACTCAGTAGTAATCATGGATTTCTTCAAATCCCAGGATATCGCACGCAAGAATACCGGAAGGCTGGTAGTATTCTTTTCGCTTGCAGTTTTGTCATTGATCGTAATGACCAATCTTGTAGTTATGTTGGCATTTGGTTATCTGAATGCCGGGGATCTGTCATCTAATACTACTATTGAGCTATTCGACTGGGAAATATTCTTTAAGGTTGGCGTAGTAGTCATTACCGTAGTCGCCCTTGGCAGTCTTTATAAAATAAGGGCCCTGTCCGGTGGTGGCGCGCGTGTAGCAGAAATGATGGATGGCGAGCTGATCGTTGATGGTAGCGATGATATTAACAAGAAGAAGATTCTGAACGTAGTAGAGGAAATGGCGATTGCATCCGGCACGCCCGTGCCGCCAGTGTATTTGATTAATGAACATGGAATAAATGCCTTCGCTGCAGGTTATTCACCCAGCGATGCTGTAATTGGAATTACCCGAGGCGCTATAGAAACATTGTCACGCGACCAGCTGCAGGGCGTGGTTGCACACGAATTCAGTCATATCCTGAACGGTGATATGCGTTTGAATATAAGGTTAATCGGGATTTTACACGGCATTACCGTAATCGGGATGATTGGCTATTATATGTTGCGTACTTCTTCACGCTCGCGCAGATCAAGAAACGGTGGAGGCCTCGTTGGGTTGGGACTGGGGCTGATGGTGATTGGCTATGCAGGCACATTTTTTGGCAACCTGATCAAGGCAGGTGTTAGTCGTCAGCGTGAATATCTTGCCGATGCATCGGCTGTACAGTTTACCCGAAGCCGTGACGGTATTGCGGGAGCCCTGAAGCGTATTGGAGGAAATACATTTGGTTCGGTGCTGACAAATCCTAATTGTGCAGAGATCAGCCATACATTATTTTGCCAGGGGATCACCGGTTTTTTTAATAGCTTGTTTGCAACTCACCCACCACTGGAAAAGCGTATACGGATAATTCAACCGGACTGGGACGGGAAGTATGATGCCACCTCAGCGGAGGATGATTATAGGCACAAGGATATTGGTGACGGAACGATAGGGTACGAAGGGGAAGTGAAGGGGGCAGCAAGAGAAGCAATAATTACTAGAAAGGAAACAATGTCGACCATAGCAGCGGTTATGACAAGTAATGCAATATTAGAACAGATAGGTAAGCCAACGGTATCTCACCTGGATTATGCAAGTGAAATAATAACCGGAATCCCTGATGCACTGGTTAAGGCTGTTCATGAGCCCTACTCTGTCCGTGCAGTTATATATTTTTTGGTGCTGGATGAAGATAAAGAGATACGCAACAAGCAACTCCGGCATCTGGAATCAGCCGCAGACAGTGGTGTGTATGAAGAGACGACAAGGCTTATAAATCAGGTTAGCGGTCTTAGGACAGAACACCGGCTGCCACTAGTAGAGATGGCCTTATCCACGTTACGCCAGCTTACAAAACCACAATATAAATTATTCAAGGAAAACCTTGTCACTTTGATCAAGGCCGATGACAGGATTAGCTTGTCTGAATGGGCGATACAAAAAATCGTTTTTCATCATCTTGATGCGGTATTCGGCAGAAAATCCGTTTCCATACGCCAATATAAATCTCTGGCACAAACCCGGTATTCCTGTTCAGTATTGTTATCAATCCTTGTTTATTCCACAACGCACAACGGATTGAGACAGCAAGATGTGTTTAATAATGCAAATTTGGAACTCGGTGATATTGATGTTAATTTTTTGGTAAAGAACAAGCTTGATCTGGATAAGTTAAACAAGGCATTAAATGATCTTGTGCAGCTAAAACCGCTGGTTAAGCCGCGGTTGTTGAAGGCATGTGCTGCCTGCATCACCGCTGACAAGCAGGTGTCCCCTGTTGAAGCCGAACTTTTCCGTGCGATTTCCGACACATTAGACTGTCCTATGCCACCACTACTGATCCAGTAGTGGGTTAATCGAATTGGGATCAAGAAAAGATCAGGCAAAAAATGAATACAGGTCAGGATAACTTTAGCGCGGTGATAGCTACGTAAGGTTATCCAGGTGCTGGATTTATAACACTAAATCCAGCAAAACAAATTCATACCTGAGGAGATACATGTAGCCTAAAAGAGCCATTATTATAAGATGGTAGCCATTGATGCATTTAAAGAGAGTAAAGTTTTTTAGGATTAGTAGTAACATTATGCTCATGGTGGTCAATGCGAGCTTTACCCATAAAAACAGAATGACACTATTTTCTATTAGAATTGCCATTAAGGGATTAGTCTCAATGGCACCGTGATTCATAAGTAAAATAGTCATATAGGCATCAGAGATACACAATACAATCACGCCCAGCGTCAAAGACAATAACCAGCCTTCATGGCTATCCACAACAAATTCTGATGAAGTGTTTATTTCACGTTGCGATGATTTTCTTCTTCCGATAGTAATGGAATACCAGATGGCTTTAATGGAGAACACTCGTCTATCATGCGTGACACGCATATTTTGTTGTTTTCTGTCAGTTCCAGTAGCATCTGCCATACTGGAATTGGAATCTAAATCCAGAAATACTTCTTGATGTTGACGCATATTAGGCTACCTATACTTTCTTGTTCTCACAAAATCAGTGTGTAACTATGAGAAATAGAAGAACCGCTGGGCGGAATACACACTTCCTTAATATATAATAAGCAAGATAGGTGCCAATCCAATAAAATCAATAAGTTATATATTTCTTTAGATGTATTAAGTGCTAAATTGTAAAATTATCTGACACTTATTTTAAGGTTTTAAAAGATTTTGTAGTATTTACGACTACCTGGGTATAGAAAGAATGAAGATGCGCAATCCAGGATTTCCTGGGTTTTTTGTATAAATGCTTATTACGGCTGAACAGAACAATGAAGGAAAAGAATATGTCTGAGTTTAGTAATGTAACGGTTATAAAAAAGGTGAATAGCTATTTTGATGGGAATGTAACCAGTAGAACCCTCCGGTTTTCGGATGGGGCAGAAAAAACTCTTGGGTTTATGTTGCCGGGAGAATATCAGTTCAATACAGGGGATAAGGAGGGTATTGAGGTATATTCAGGCGATATAGAAGTAATGTTTCCAGATACTGAATGCTGGGAAAAGATTAACGTCGGTGACTCTTTTGAAGTGCCCGCTAACGCGACATTCAAGGTTAAAATTAGTAGCCCTGTTGATTATTGCTGTTCATTTATCAAATGAATTGAATAGCAGAATATAATAGTATTAACAAAGGGTTTTTTCTTTAGATAATTCTTTGAAGACACAAACCCTGTTTCTCCCGCTATTTTTTGCCTGATAAAGGGCTTCGTCAGATTCGGATAATAGATCTTCAAAGGAATTCATTCCTTCATGAAAACAGGATAGTCCTATGCTGACCGTAATAGAGGCAGAGATTTCGTTTTCACTATAAATTTCTGACGATATACTTTCCAGTAACTTTTCAGACACCGACTGTGCCGACTCCAAATAGGTGTTCGGTAATATTACAAAAAATTCCTCCCCCCCATACCGGGCTACAATATCAGTATTTCGGCAAGAGTTTTTGATTGTCGCGGCAACACCTTTTAATACGGTATCCCCAAATAAATGCCCATATGTATCGTTGATTTTTTTGAAGAAATCTATATCAATCATGAGGCAGCTTAAGGGTGTTCCATATCGAAACGCTCGATTGTATTCAATCATGGCTTGTTCATTCAGGTATCTGTGATTATAGAGTCCGGTTAAACCATCTTTGTTGGAAAGTTCCTCCAGTTGTTTATTTTTGGTCTTAATAGCAATATGCGCATTACTCAAATTGGTTGACATTTGGTTAAATGCTTTTGCCAGCGAAGCAATTTCATCCTTGCTATTAATATCCTGGATTTGAATGGAATAGTTTCCGTCTCCAAGATCATCAAGACGAGTTTTAAGGTAGTTTATTGGTCTTGAAATACTTCTAGCCATCATGATCGAAAGTACAATCGCAGATATTAGAATAGAAAAGCCAATGGTGATGTAGAATTCCATTAATTTATCAATTTGCGCAAATGCTTCACTTGCATCCTGTTTACTAATAAGCGTCCATTGGAGATCACTTATATTAATGACCATGGATGCACCGACTACAGGTACGCCACGATAATCAAGCCAGGT